>JAJYGS010000180.1 GCA_021785055.1 Nitrospirota bacterium
TCTCCTTGGCCTTGGCCTTGTCGCCCATGAGCCGGATATTCTCAGGGGTCGGGCCTATGAACTTAATCCCGGCGGTCTCGCACATCTCTGCGAAATTCGCGTTCTCGGCCAGGAACCCGTAGCCGGGGTGTATGGCCTCGGAGTCCGTAATCTCCGCGGCGGAGAGTATGGCCGGGATGTTCCTGTAGCTCCCGGCGGAGTCTGCCGGGCCGATGCAGATGGACTCGTCCGCAAAACGGACGTGCAGGGATTCGGCGTCCACGGTGGAATGCACCGTGACAGTCTTGATACCCATCTCCTTGCAGGCGCGGATTATGCGAAGGGCAATCTCGCCCCGGTTGGCAATCAGTATTTTTTTGAACAAGCCTGGCTCTCTATTACGTTGTGGAGTCAGACAGGCTCGATATGGAAAAGCGGCTCGCCGTACTCGACAGGCTGGGCGTTCTCCACGAGGATGGCCGCGATCTTCCCGCTTACTTCGGCCTCTATTTCGTTCATAAGCTTCATGGCCTCGATGATGCAGAGTATCTGCCCCTTCTTGACGATGTCGCCCACCTCGACATAAACCGCCGCGTCCGGAGACGGCGAACGGTAGAAAGTCCCGACGATAGGCGAGTTCACCGCGAAGAGGTTCTTGCCTGCTTCCGCCGGAGGCTCCGGCGCGGGCGCGGCAATCTGCGGCTGGGCCTGAGCGGCAAGCTCCTCCTTCGCGGTGGGCAACGGAGCTTTTTCATGGCTCACAAGGCCCTTTTTAAGCCTGATCTTCGTCCCGGCCTTTTCCAGCTCTATCTCGGCAATATCCGAGTCTTTGAGAACTTCTATAAGCTCTTTTATCTCTTTAAGGTTCATTTATTATCCGCTCCGTTTTTGGGCAGACTACTTGACCCTTTCCAGATATTCACCCGTCCTGGTGTCTATTTTTATGACCTCGCCTTCTTCGAGATACAGGGGGACCTTTACCACCGCGCCCGTCTCGAGCGTCGCGGGTTTCGTCCCCCCGGAGGCCGTGTCGCCCTTTACGCCGGGGTCTGTCTTTACCACCTTAAGCTCGACGAACATGGGGACTTCCACGTTTATCGGCTCGTCGTTATGGTACATGACCTGCACCATCATGTTCTCCTTGAGCCACTTCGCCACGTCGCCGATATGGTCCGCCGTAAGCGAGAACTGCTCGTAGCTCTCGGAGTCCATGAAAAAATATTCCTCGCCGGTATTATAAAGATACTGCATAGTCCGCTCTTCGAGGTTCGGCGCCTCCACCTTCTCGCCTGAGCGGTAGGTGCGGTCTATGACGTTGCCGGTCTTCAGGCTCTTGAGCTTCGTCCGGACGAACGCGCCGCCCTTGCCCGGCTTTACGTGCTGGAACTCTACTATAACAAACGGCTCGCCGTCTATCTCTATCTTGGCACCGTTACGGAACTCCGCGGTCGAAATCACTATGAATTACCTCCTATTTAAAATCTATTCCCCTGGGAAGCGACGTCATCACCTCGCAGCCTTCCGCCGTCACCAGTACCATGTCCTCAATCCTGAAACCGCCCCAGCCGGGTATGTATATCCCCGGCTCTATCGTTATCACCATCCCCTCTTTAAGAATATCCTCGCTCAAGTAAGATACCGCCGGGGCCTCGTGCACCTCAAGGCCGACTCCGTGCCCAAGCCCGTGGCCGAAATAATCCCCAAAGCCCTTGGATGCGATATAGCCGCGGGCCGCATCGTCAACCTCCCTGCAGGACACTCCGGCCTTGACCTTCTCTATCGCGCGCCTCTGGGCCTCAAGAACTATGTCGTATATATCGGACTGTTTCCTGTCCGCCTCGCCCAGGACGCCGCTCCTGGTCAAGTCGGACTGATAGCCGTATGCCTCGCCGCCGAAGTCGATTATCAGCGTCTCCCCTTCCCTCATCTCCTTGCCGGAGGCTATGCCGTGCGGCAGCGCGGCGCGCTCGCCCGATGCGACGATTATGTCGAACGGGACTTTACCGGCCCCAAGGCCGCGGATATTGAACTCCAGCCCAAGCGCGGTCTCTCTCTCGACCATTCCGGGAGCAATACGAGAGATGTTTTCCCGGAAACCTCCTTCGGCCCGCCTGACGGCATCGGAAATTCTGTCTATCTCGCTCTCGTCCTTCACGGCCCGGAGTTTCTCCACCGCGTCTTTAAGGGGCAGGAACCGGGCCCCGGCCATTTCCTTGAAAAGCGCTTCGTGGAAATCGAACGAGACGTTCCTCGATTCAAAGGCGATCCTGTGCGCCCCGAGCTCCTTCAGGAGCTTGCCGAATTCCTCGGAAATCCTCCCTTTCTGGATGACTATGTCATAGCCTTCCACCTCGTCTTTGCTCTGGGTCTGATACCTCGAATCGGTAATGAACACGGCCTTTTTGTCCGTAATTACCGCATAGCCCGACGAGCCGGTAAAGCCGGTAAGGTATGAGACGTTGACGAGGTTCGTTGCAAGGAATGCGTCCGCGCCTTCGGACAGAAACCTCTCCTTAAGACCCTCCAGCCTCTTTTCCCTCATGTCAGTCATCCGAGTGCCCGCCGGTGCCGGTCTTGACGATGCTCAGGGCGGCTCTGATGCCGAGCAGGTAGCTGTTTATTCCGAAACCGGATATTACGCCCGCCGCAACGCCGGATATGAATGATTTCCGCCTGAATTCCTCGCGGTTATAGATGTTCGATATGTGGACTTCGACAGTCGGTATGCCTATGGCGGCGACGGCGTCCCGTATGGCGACGCTGGTGTGGGTATACGCGCCGGGATTTATGATTATCGCCTCGAATTTCCCGTCCGCATCCTGGATGGTGTCGACTATGTCCCCCTCGTGGTTGGACTGGAATATTTCAAGCTCAACGTCCGCCTTCGCCGCGGATTTCCGAAGCAGGGCGTTCAGTTCGTCGAACGTAACGCGCCCGTACGTCTTAGGCTCCCTTTTGCCAAGGAGGTTCAGGTTCGGGCCGTGAATCACGAGCATCTTTTTCATTGGGGGCTTGTCTCCTTAGAACTCTTT
>JAJYGS010000091.1 GCA_021785055.1 Nitrospirota bacterium
CGTCCTGGGCAGGCACCTGCACTCTATGGTCCCGTGGAAGGACTCGGTACTGAAGCTGATAGACGCGGGTTACGACAATTTCATCGAGGCCGGGCCGGGGAGCGCGCTGACAAGGATGGTGAGGTGGATCGACAGGAACGTCAGGGCCGCCTCCGCACAGGACATCATGCCGACGAGGGTTTAAACACATGGGAATCTTGAGCGGCATGGCAGCCGTCGTTACAGGCGGCACGAAGGGCATAGGACGCGAGACAGCGTTGACTTTCTTGCGAGAGGGAGCCTCTGTGGCCGCTATTTATCACGGCGACGACAGCTCCGCCGGGGCGTTCCTTTCCGAGGCGCAGGAAGCCGGGAAGGCGATTGTCATAAAGGCGGACGTATCCGACTCGGCGGAGGTTAACCGGGCCTTCGAGCGGGTGAAGGCGGAGATTGGCGCGCCGCTTGTCCTCGTGAACTGCGCCGGGGTTATAAAGGACGGCTTTATGATGCTCATGCGCGAGGAGGACTGGGACAGGGTAATCGCGGTGAACTTAAAGGGGACGTTCAACTGCTGCAAGGCCGCCTGCCGGGGCATGATAGGGGCGAAGAAGGGCAGGATAATAAACATGGCCTCGCCATCCGCCATAACGGGCAGGGCCGGCCAGACGAACTACTCCGCGTCCAAGGGCGGCGTAATCTCCATGACGAAGTCCCTGGCGAGGGAACTCGCCCCCTTCGGAGTAACCGTAAACGCCATCGCCCCCGGAGTTATTCATACGGAGATGACCGATACCCTGCCGGAGAAAATAAAGGGCGAGCTTTTAACGCATATCCCGCTTGCAAAGTTCGGCTCCCCGGAAGACATTGCCAAAGCGGCGCTCTTCCTCGCCTCGGATGACGCCGCCTACATAACCGGCCAGACCATCTCCGTTGACGGCGGGATAGCGATATAACGCCCCCCCTGTCACCCTCTTATCTTAAGAGAGGGGTGAAGGAGAAAAACCTGGATTCCCGATAGAGACATTCGGGAATGACGACATGAACGCCCGCGCCCTTGAAAGACACTGGGCCCCCTGTTTAACGGCGTCCGGTGGAGACGACATGAACACCCCGCCCGCCCTGCATTGCATCGGCGCAATTCATTTGCGCCCGGCATATAATCCCTCTCCCTGTCGTTTCCGGAGCCATTCCGTCGGCCCTCTTGAAAATGAAAACCAATGAAAAAATAGAGGTGTGTCCCTAATTTTGGTTTTCGGGAATTTCCGGGCGTTTTACGGGGCTTTTTTATGGGGCAGGGGCGGTTTTCGGGGTGTTGCTGAGGAGGGTCCGGGAAGCCTGTTTTTGACGCTTGACAATGGTATATAGATACGATATTCTGCAATTCTGGGAAACAATCTCCGAAGCCCGCGCTTCCTAAAGCCATTCGCACGGCCACGGGCGCTGGCCGACAGGGTCATGCCCGAAAGCGCATGGTCTCCCGCTTTCTTGGAAAGGAGTGTTCCGCGCGGCGCCGATACCCGTGTCTCCAAGTCCAGGTATTTCGGTTTTTTTAAAATTTTATAAATACTTACATCAAGTCATGTTGACAAGCAGGGGATGCGCTTAAAGCCGTTTTGGCCGTCCCGCCGTTGTAATATTTTTCCTTAATAAAGGGGAGATTGATGGCTGAAATAAATATCACGATAAACGGTGAAAAGGTCGTTGCCGAAGAGGGCCAGACCATAGTCGAAGCGGCAAAAAAGGCAGGGTATTACATCCCCACGCTATGCCACATGGACGGTCTGAAACCCCTTGGGGTTTGCAGGATTTGCGTGGTGAAAATCGACCGCGCCTCAGGTCTTATTCCGGCCTGTAATACTATGATTTATAAAGGAATACGGGTGATAACGGAAGACGACGAGATACTCGACGCGAGGCGGAGCGTCCTGAGGCTTATCCTGTCCAACCACCCCAATAACTGCATGATCTGCGAGAAAAACGGCAGGTGCGAGCTTGAAACGCTTGCCCATAAATACCTCCCGCCAGGCGAAATAACCTCCGACTGGGGCCGCGCGAAGAATAATTACCCAATCGAGGACAACAACCCGCTTATCGAGTGGGACAGAAATAAATGCATCATGTGCAGCCGCTGCGTGCGCACCTGCAACGAAATAGTCGTCCGGGGCGCCATAGGCTGCGATTCCGTAAAGGGTTTTACGGCAATCGCAGACGTCCCCAAGGACAAGGACAGCACGCTTGCGGACTGCGAGCTTTGCGGCCAGTGCATAGCGGCCTGTCCGACCGGCGCCCTCATGGGGAAGCGGGAGAAGCTCTGCGGCAGGAGCTGGGACCTTAAAAAAGTCCGCACGACATGCCCGTACTGTGGCACCGGTTGCAACATAGACCTGTATGTTAACCCGAAGACCAACAGGGTTGTAAAGGCCGAAGGTTCAAAGGAAGGGCCTGTAAACTGGGGCCGCACATGCGTCAAGGGCCGTTTCGGATATGAATTTGTCCACAGCACGGAGCGTATAACCACGCCGCTTATAAAAAAGGACGGCGAGTTCGTCCCGGCGACATGGGACGAGGCGTACGACCTTATCGCCGGTAACTTCAAGGAGATAAAGGAAAAATACGGTCCGGACAGCCTTGGCGTATTCGCCTGCTCGCGCTCCGTGAACGAGGACAACTACCTGCTCACGAAGCTCGCGCGCGCAGTATTCGGAGATAATAACGTAGACAACTGCGCGCGGGTATGTCATGCGCCGTCCGTAGCCGGGCTTTCGGCTGTATTCGGGACGGGCGCGGCTACCAACTCCTTCGACCAGGTTTACGGCGGCGACGTGCTCTTCGTTACAGGCTCCAATACCACCGAGGCCCATCCGATTATAGGCATGAACATAAAGCGGGCCGTGAAAAGCGGCGCGAAGCTCATAGTCGCCGACCCGCGCAGGATAGAGCTCGTGAAGAATGCGGATTATTTCCTGCCGCTTCGCCCTGGCACGAACGTCGCGCTCTTCTCCGGCCTGATGAACGCCATAATCAAGGAAGACCTGCACGACAAAGAGTTTATCGAGAGGCGCACGAAGGGCTTCGAGGCGTTCGCAAAGAACCTCGAAAAATTCACCCCGGAGTATACCGCCCGGATAACCGGCGTTTCGCCGTCCGTTATCGTTGAGGCCGCCCGCATGATGGGGAAGGCGAAGAACCTGATGATATATTACAGCCTCGGCATCACGGAACACGCCTGGGGCACGCAGGGCGTTATGAGCCTGGGGCATCTGGCGCTTCTTACCGGGAGCGTCGGGCGTCCATCGACAGGCGTGAACGTCCTCAGAGGTCAGAACAACGTCCAGGGCGCATGCGACATGGGCGCACTGCCGGACATATTCATCGGATACCAGAAGGTGGCGGACCCGGCTGTCAGGGAAAAGTTCGGGAAGGCCTGGGGCGCGAAAATGCCGGAGACGGTTGGCCTGCGATCGACGGATATGCTCGACATGATGGCCGACAAGCGGATACGCGGATTCTACATACTGGGCGAGGACCCGGCGCATACCGACCCGGACATCTCGCACATCAGAAAGAACCTGGGAGCGCTCGATTTCCTCGTCGTGCAGGAGATGTTCATGACCGAGACGGCGAAGTTTGCCCATGTGGTCCTGCCGGCGTCGTCGTTCGCCGAGCAGAACGGGACGTATGCAAACGGCGAGCGGCGCATACAGCTTGTAAACCAGGCCGTCCCGCCTATCTCCGGGAAGGAGAACTGGCAGGTAATCTGCGAGGTCATGGAGCGGATGGGCTATAACGGCCCGAAATACTCGCATGCCTCCGAAATATTCGACGAGATGACGAAGGTCGCCGAGCACTTTATCGGCGGTTGCACATGGGAGGGCCTCAGGGAGAAGGGAATACAGTGGCCGTGTCCGCCCGGCTCAAAGGGCACGGAAACCATGTATACCGAGAGGTTCTCGCCGCACCCGGACGGTCTGGGGATATTCACGCCGATAGACTTCAGGGAACCGTCCGAGTGGCCGGATTCCGAATACGAGTTTATCCTGAGCACCGGGCGAAGGCGGGAGCATTACAACAACGGCTCCATGACCAGGCGCACCGGGATATACAAGGTGTGGGACCACGAGACCGTCGAGATGCATCCGTACGACGCGTCGCGCCTGAATATCATCGACGGGGAGAAAGTCAAGGTTGTATCCCGCCGCGGAGAGGTGTCTGTCAAGGCGGCGGTAACGGACAAGTCCCCGATTGGCACGGTCTGGATGTCTTTCCATTACCAGGACGCGCTTACGAACCTTGTAACCAACGGCACGTACGACTCCGTAGTAAAGTGCCCGGAGTACAAGGTCTGCGCCGTCCGCGTGGAGAAGCTTGGCTAAGGTTTTCTGCACGGATTTTTCAAGGAGTTGCCGATTATGACCGTTTTTTCTACATGGGGGACAGACGGCTCGTCCGGCGCCGGCGCGCCACTCTCGTTTCCTCAGGACCTGCCCATCCGGGCGCTTATGGGCTGGAGCGGGCTTATTATCTCCGACGATTCCGTCGATATTGTGGACATGACGCGCGAATACGCCTCACGCGCAAGAGCGGAGTCATGTGGCCAGTGCTTCCCGTGCCGCATGGGCACTGAGGAGATGGCGGAGATAATGGAGCGTATCTGCGACGGGCGCGGGGTCATGGAGGATATCGACAGGCTGGAGGCGGTCGCGGGATATGTCCACGAGTCCTCCCGCTGCGACATCGGCCTTACGTCTCCGCACCCTATACTTGACGCTATTTACAGTTTCCGCGACAGGTTCGTGGAAGTAATCCGCGAGGCGAAACCGGTGCCGCGCGGGGAATACGTATGTCAGGTGACGGCGCCTTGCATAAGCGCATGTCCCACCCGCGTGGATATCCCCGGATATGTCGAAAAAATCAGGATGAGACACTGGGACGAGGCCATAAAGATTGTGCGCGATACCTGCTGCATGCCCGGCACCATAGGCCGGGTCTGCGTCAAGGACTGCGAGTTCAAGTGCAAACGCGGGGCAATCGACGAACCGATTGCCATAAGGCACTTAAAGAGGGTCGCCGCGGACATGGAGCTTGCGGCGGGCGGGGCATCCATCCCCGAAAGGCCCTCAAGGGATGAAAAAGTGGCCATTGTAGGAGCCGGCCCCGCGGGGCTCTCCTGCGCGTATTATCTCGGCCTGAAGGGATACCGCTCCACTATCTTCGAGGCACTGCCGGAACCTGGCGGCATGGCCGCCGTCGGCATACCTGATTACCGCCTTCCGCGCGACATCCTGCGCGGAGAGGCCGCGAGGGTCGAGGCCGTGGGCGCCGAGATACGCTATAGCGTCAAGGTGGGCGAAGACATAACGATTCCGCAGATGCTCGAGCAGGGCTACAGGGCGGTCTTCATAGCGGCCGGCGCGCCCAATTCCTCCGCGATGGGCTGCGAGGGAGAGGACGCCGGTTACAGGGGCTATATGCCGGGGGTGGAGTTCCTCAGAAAGGTGGCGTTCGGCGAGAAGCCGCTTTCCGGCAGGAAGATACTGGTCATCGGTGGAGGCAACGTCGCCATGGACTGCGTCCGTTCGGCCCGACGGCTCGGCTTTACTGATGTGAACCTGCTCTACCGCCGCACGGAGAAGGAGATGCCCGCAGACCCCTTCGAGATAGCCGATTCCAAGGACGAAGGGGTAAAATTCCACACGCTCGTCGCGCCCGTAAAAATCCACGCGAGCGGCGGGCGCGTAACGGCCCTCGAATGCGTCAGGATGATCCTCGGCAGGCCGGACGCGTCCGGCAGAAGGAAGCCGATCCCGGAAGAGAAATCGAATTTTCTGATAGACTGCGACGCCATCGTGCCCGCCATCGGCCAGTCCTGCGAGGTGGACCGGTTCGTTCCGGAGGGCGCCGGCATCAACAAAAACCGCACGCTTGCGGTCGATCCCATTACCATGCGCTCCGGCGTGCCGTATATCTTCGGCGGCGGCGACTGCGTAACCGGCCCGAGCACCCTTGTCGCGGCGCTGGCGGCAGGACGGCGCGCGGCCCGTTCCATAATGGATTATCTTGAGACGGGCAACAGCGCGCCCCGCCCGGAAGACTGGCTCGACAAGGTCGTTTCATCCCTGAGCAGGCCGGGCCATTCGGACGACGCGCCGTTCGCCGTACTTACGCACAGGCATCACCCGCCCATGACCGACCCGGAGACGCGAATCCACAGCTTTGACGAGGTGGAAGGCTGCCTCTCGCCGGCTGAGGCTGGGCAGGAGGCGGGCCGATGCCTTCGCTGTTACCGCATAGCCGTTGCGGCTCTTAGATAGACGGAGGATAGATGCGTTCTACAATGCTCCTTGATGGCCGATGGGTTTCGTTCTCGCCCGGCCAGACGATTCTTCAAGCCGCCCAGGCCGCAGGCGTCTACATACCAACTCTCTGCTATTACAAAGAGAGCGGCCACAGAGACGTCTGCCGCATATGCGTCGTCGAGGCGGAGGGCTCGGAGAGACTTCTGCCGGCATGCAGCACGCAGGTCCGCGAAGGCATGGAAGTCTGGACGAATACGGAGCGCGTGGCAATATCCCGCCGCCGAACGATAGACATGCTTATTGCGTCCGGAAGACACGCCTGCCTCGCGTGCGACGCGAACGGGGATTGCGGTCTTCAGGACATCGCGTATAACCAGGAAGCGGCGCCTTCCGAATCGTGGCCGCCGATGGACAGGTTCCCCAAGGCGTTCGACGACCCGTTCATCATCCGCGACTACAGCAAATGCATCCTCTGCGGCAGGTGCATAGCCGCCTGCTCGGACGTGCAGGTAAACGACGCGATAAAAAACCCGTTTGGCCGCCGGGAGGAGCATAAGGATTCCGGAGGCTGGTTCCCTCTGCCCGACCCGGCGAAGTGCGTCGAGTGCGGGCAGTGCGTCGAGGTCTGCCCGGTCGGCGCGTTGAGAGAAAAGAGCGCGCGCGGAGCAGCCCGCATCTGGGAAACCGATAAAATCCGCACCACCTGTTCTCAATGCGGCGTCGGCTGCCGGCAGACGGTTCATGTGAAGGACGGGAAGATAGCGAAGATAACCGCCGTCCCCGACGCCCTGCCGGACAAGGGCAGGCTCTGCGTCAAGGGCCGGTTCCTGTATGACTTCATATACAGCAAAGACCGCCTCCTGTTGCCGCAGGTGCGGAGGAGCGGGAAGCTCAGAAAGGCCTCCTGGGACGATGCGCTCGACGTAGCCGCGTCGCGGCTTAAAAAAATTATCCGCCGCCACGGCCCGGACTCCGTGGCCGGGCTGTGCTCCTCGCGCGCTGCAAACGAAGACGCCTACAACATGCAGAAGCTCTTCAGGGCGGCAATGGGCACGAACAACATCGACAGCATCGGCACAACTGATACGCTCGCCGCATCCTTCGGCCTGGGCGCGGCGACAAATTCATTCGGCGAGCTTTCCGGGGCGATGGCAATCTTCTGCATCGGCGCGGATATGGCAGAGGCCAATCCCGTGGCGGCCACGTTCGTGAAAAACGCCGTCAGAAGCGGAGGGGAACTTATTGCCGCGGGTTATGGGGCCGGCCCGATGAGCGAACATGCGGCAATCAGGGCCGTGATCGGCAAGGGTTCCGAAGCGGCATTCATAAACGGCCTTGCGTCGGTAATAATCTCAGAGGGGCTTTACGACAGGGATTTCGTGCGGGACAACTGCGAAGGTTTCGACGAGTTCAAGGCGTTTGCAGCAGCCTATACTCCGGAACGCGCGGCGGAGCTCTCGGGCGCGGACGCGGAAACGATACGCAGTATCGCCCGCCGCCTTGCCAAAGTCCGGCCCGTCGCAATCTGTTACGTCCCGGCCCCAGGCTCAGGAGCAGGAGCCACGGCGTCCCTTGCGAACCTCCAGATGCTGCTCGGCGGTTTCGGCGAGGGCGGAGGCGTAAACATAATTCACAGCCGCGCCAACGCCCAGGGCGCCCTCGACATGGGCGCAATGCCGGATATGCTGCCCGGCTGCCAGAGCGTTCAGGACGTTGCAATACTTGAAAAATTCAACAAGGCGTGGCAGGTATCGGGCCTGCCGCCGAAACCCGGCATGGCGTTTTCGGAGGTTGCGGGCGCGCTGGCGGGCGGCGGGATAAAGGCATTCTACTGTTTCGGCGAGGACCCGGCGGGAGATTCGCCTGCGTTTAAAGAGGCCCTCGCTTCCGCCGAGCTTGTAGTCTGCCAGGACATTCTCGCCACCGAAACCAGCCGCATGGCACACGTCGTGTTCCCGTCAGCCGCCTGGTGCGAGGCGGACGGCACCTTCACCAGCAGCGAGCGCCGGGTAAGCCGGGTGCGAAAGGCGAAGGAACCTGCCGGTCTCGCCATGCCGGGCTGGTGGATATTCCGCGAGATGGCAAGGCGGATGGGCCAGGACTGGGCCTCGGAGAGCACTCACGAGATATGGGACAACGAGATCTCGAAGCTTGCGCCGCTTTTTACCGGCATAACCTACCGCCGCATCGAAGGAGACGGCATACAGTGGCCGTGCCCGGACGATGGGCATCCGGGGACGCAGGCGCTTCACAAGGGAGGCCGATTCGCGCGCGGGAAAGGGCTTTTCATACCGTGCGAATAGGAAGGTTCAGCTTTGAGGAGTTCTGCGAGGTCGTCCGGGAATTCCACGGAAGCCCGGCGCCGGGCGTCCTGATAGGCGGATACATGGTGGAGGAGGCGCGCCGAAGGCTCCCGGAAGGCGTTCTCTTCGAGGCCCTGTGCGAGACGGGCGTATGCCTGCCGGACGCGGTTCAGCTCCTGACGCCATGCACCCTCGGCAACGGGCGGATTCACGTGATGCACGTGGGCCGCTACGCCCTGACGCTCTACGACAAGGCGACCGGCGAAGGGGCGAGGGTATTTGTGGACGCGCGGAAGCTTTCGGCGTGGCCGGAGATACACGGCTGGTTCCTGAAGCTTAAACCCAAGGCGGAGCAGGACTCGGAACGCCTCCTTGCGGAAATCGAGGACGCCGGGACGGGGATTCTTGGCGCGCAGCGTGCCGTGGTGGACATAAACCGCGTAGCAAAACTAAAAATCGGGCCTGTAAGGCTCTGCCCGAAGTGCGGCGAGGCGTATCCTTTGTCGGACGGAGAGATTTGCGGCGGCTGTCTTGGAAGACTTCCATACGTATAGGGAGGCAGGTCTTGGAACAGTACGTTGAACTGCCCGCGCTTCATTTAAAAGACGGCGCGAAGACCTCCGAAGACGTCCCGCTTGTAGTCGAGGAACCTCTTGAGATAAGGGTGAACGGCTCTCCGTATGCGGTCGTTATGAGGACGCCGGGGCACGAGATGGAGCTTGCCTGCGGGTTTTGCCTGACGGAAGGCATTGTAGATTCGTTTACGGATATTCTCAGCATGGGGTTCTGCCCGGACGAGACCGGCGAGATGAAAAACGTCGTCCAGGTGATAGTCAAAAACGCCCCGCAGGAGGACGAACGCAGCCCCGGCCCGCGCGCCCTGTCTTCCATGAGCAGCTGCGGGCTGTGCGGCGTTCGGATGCTCGAGGACATAGGCCGCAGGCTTTTCCCGCTCGAAGGCGGCCCGCAGATAAAGGCCGACGACCTTGTGAAGATGCAGTATGAGATGTTGAAGAGGCAGGATTTGTTCAGGACGACGCGCGGAGGCGCTCACGCCGTGGCGCTGGCCGACGCCGGGGGCGGGATTATAGTCGTCCGGGAGGACCTTGGCCGGCATAACGCGATGGACAAGGTCATAGGTCATGCGATGATGAACGGCATAGACTGCCGCAGGTGCGTTGCGCTGATTAGCGGGCGGATAAGCTTCGAGATGGTGCAGAAGGCGGTAAGGGCAAGGATCGCCGTAGTCGCGGCAATATCCGCCGCCACGTCTCTCGCCGTAAACCTGGCAGAGCGCATGGGCTGCACCCTGGCGGGCCGCCTTCGGGACAGGGATATGGTAATATACACCCATCCGTCCAGGATTCTGACATGAACCGGCCTGCAGGGCCGGGTTTAAAGCAGAGCAAGAGGTTCGATAATGTGCGACAGCAACGATAAAAAAAACAGGCCGGAGCGGAAGGTCGTGCCGCTGGAAGAGGCGGTGGGCATGCGCCTTGAGCACGACATAACTGAGATAAGGCAGGACGAATTCAAGGGCAGGGCGTTCAGAAGGGGGCACAGGGTCTGCCGGATGGACATAGAACGCCTCCGGGACCTTGGCAAGAACAACCTCTTCGTGCTCTCGCTTGCTGACGACGAGATGCACGAGGACGACGCGGCCCTTGCGCTCGCGGCGGCTCTGGCGGGCGAAGGAATCGCCATGCAGGACGGGCCGCGGGAAGGGAAAGTCAATTTAATCGCCGCCAGGGATGGGCTTTTAAAGGTCAACCGCGAGGCGCTCCTTGCCATGAACATGCTTGGCGAGGTTGCATGTTCGACCCTGCACGACAATACGCTCGTAAAGAAGGGACGGGTCGTCGCCGGGACGAGGGCGATACCACTTGTCGTAAAGAAGGACGTAATCGACGAGGCCGCAAGGATTGCAAAATCCGCCGGAGGAATTATACGGCTCAGAGACGTCAGGAAGCCGCTCGCCGGGATTGTTATTACCGGCAGCGAGGTGTATTACGGGCGGAAAAAGGACGCGTTTTCAGCCGTCATGGAGGGCAAAATCGAGTCCCTCGGCGGCAGAATTATAGGGAAATATTATGCCCCGGACGACGAATCTTTCATAAAGGACAGGCTTGACGAGCTTATAGGCGCCGGGGCGGATCTGCTTGTCGTTACAGGGGGAATGTCCGTTGACCCGGACGACGTTACGAGGTTCGCGCTTAAGCGGGTCGGCGTAAGGGACGTGGTTTACGGTTCCCCGGTCATACCCGGATCTATGGTTCTGGTCGGGTATGTCGAGGGTGAGAAAACCATACCCGTGATAGGCGTTCCGGCCTGCGGGATGTATCACAAGACGACCGTTTTCGACCTCCTGCTTCCAAGGATACTTGCCGGAGAGCGCATAGGCAGGAAAGAGCTCGCGGAAATGGGGCATGGCGGCCTGTGCATGGGCTGTCGGGAATGCGTCTATCCGATGTGCCCGTTCGGGAAATGAAGGCATTAAAGACATTTACGCAGCGTTTGCGACATTTTTGTTTTAAATAATCCGCCCGATGCGGGTGATTTCACGGGTAATCCGGCATTATTTCTGCGGATTTCATAACCGGGCGGGCATGGCATAATTATTGTAATGTGTTATAGTATGAGCGCATATTCGGGTATGAAGGCAAAACCCAATGTTTAATGCCGTAGAATTATCTCCGCTATTGCTCACCTTAAAGGTCGCCGGGCTGGCCACGTGCACGGCAATCGTTGCCGGCACCGCCCTGGCATACGCGCTGTCCCGCTATGCCTTCCCGGGCCGGGACTGGCTCGACGCCTTTCTGACCCTGCCCCTCGTACTGCCGCCCACGGTACTGGGATATTACATCATAGTGGTCGTAGGCAGGAACGGCTTCATCGGCAGGTGGCTTGAGCATTATCTCGGCATCTCGCTTATGTTCACCTGGCAGGGGGCGGTTATAGCGGCGTCTATCGTATCGCTGCCGATGGTTATAAAGTCTGCGCGGGCCGCGTTTGAAGGGGTGTCGCCGGACTTCGAGAACGCCGCACGGACGCTTGGGCAGTCTGAGACCTCGGTGTTTTTCAGGGTTACGCTCCCGCTTGCATGGCGCGGAATCCTTGCCGGGGCGATGCTCGCGTTCGCAAGGGCGATGGGCGAGTTCGGGGCGACGCTTATGATTGCGGGCGACCTGCCGGGCAGGACGCAGACGCTATCGCTCGCGATATACGACGCCGTCCAGGCGGGCCACGACACGCTTTCCATGCAGCTTGTAATCTTCACGTCGGCTATATGCATGGCGATGCTTGTATTTTCCGGGAAGCTCTTGAGGACGGAATACTGACACGGGAGGCGATTAACGGCAGTCCGGGGGGGGAGGTTTTGCTTGACGGTTTTAAAACGCTCTTTTATACTTCCCCGGTAAAATAATAAAACTCCGAGCCGGATAACCTACAGCCTTACGCACGGGCCAGGGGTATCCAGCCGACAGGGTCGCACCCGAAAGGATGCGGCCTCCCGCATGAGCCGCGAAACCGGCAGAAACCGGTTGCCCGGCTTTGGAAAGGAGGGGCTTTCAGGCGGCAAGGCACCTCTGTATTCAAAGGCGCCTTTTTTATTAATCCCTTACGGCAAAGGAAACGAGAATGAAGATGCTCCGGAACGTCGTGGTTTTGATGCTTGTTTTTGCAACAGTCTCGTTTTGGTCTTCGGCGGCGCTGGCCGGCGAGAAAATAATAGTCTCCGCCGCGATCAGCCTGACGGACGCATTCAACCAGGTGGGGAAGGGTTTCGAGAAATCAAATCCCGGCGTGAAGGTTACGTTTAACTTTGCCGCATCCGGCCCGCTTCTTCAGCAGATTATCCAGGGCGCGCCTGTTGATGTGTTCGCGAGCGCCGACGTAAAGACCATGCAGACGGCGCGGATGAAGGGAGTGGTGGACTACCCCACCGTCGTAAATTTCACGGGCAACAAGCTTGTGCTGGTGACCCCCGGCGGGTCGCGGATAAAAGGTATAAAAGACCTCCTGGGCGGCTCCGTAAAGCGGATAGCTGTGGGAAAGCCTGAGACCGTGCCGGCGGGCCTGTATACGAAAGAGGCGCTCAAAACATCCGGTATGTGGAAAGCCCTGGAGCCGAAGTTCATATACGCGGATTCAGTGCGCCAGGTGCTTGAGTATGTCTCGCGCGGAGAGGTGGACGCCGGGTTCGTCTATGCGACCGACGCAGCCGTAATGAGGAACAAGGTCAGGGTCGTAAGCGACGTAAAAGGGCACAAGCCCGTGGTTTATCCGATAGGCGTCGTGTCTTCGACAAAGAACCGCGCTGCGGCGCTGAGCTTCATCAAATACCTCCTCTCCGGCAAGGGTCGGGCGATACTTGCCCGGTACGGTTTCAGCAAGCCATGACAACGCGCGTCAGCATAAAAAAGACAATGGCCTCCGGAAACAGGAGGTTCAACCTGGACGTCTCTTTTTCCTCGCGCGGGTATTATACGATACTCTCCGGCCCGTCCGGCGCCGGCAAAAGCCTTACGCTACGGTGCATCGCGGGCATCGAGACGCCGGACTCCGGCAGGATAGAAATAGGAGAGCGGGTATTGTTCGACTCCGAGAACCGCGTCAACGTGCCTGTGCGCGGGCGCAAGGTAGGCTACCTGTTCCAGGACTACGCGCTGTTCCCGCACTTAAGCGTGGCCGATAACGTAGGTTTCGGGCTGAAAAAGCTGCTTAAGCCCCTATCCGGGCCTGACAGAGAAAAAGTCGCGGAACTCCTTGAAATATTTGGCCTCGGCGAAATGGCCGAAAGCCTGCCCAGGGACCTCTCCGGCGGCCAGAGGCAGAGGGTGGCGCTGGCCCGTTCGCTCGTCAATCACCCCTCCGTCCTGCTCCTCGACGAGCCGTTTTCCGCCCTCGACCACAGCCTGCGCGAGAAAATGCGAGCCGAGCTTAAAGCCGTGCAGGCGCGCTTCAATATCCCCGTAATCCTGATTTCGCACGAACCCGCCGACATACGCGCGTTTGAAGGCGATATTGTGGAATATTCCGGGAAGGGCGCCGTACATAAAAACAGCGGTTCCGGGATAAAGCTTTTTTCAGCCGCAGGTTATTCCCCGGAGGCGTCCCGCCGGTAAGTCCGATACTGAGTTCTTATCTGTCCGCCTGTAGATACAGATAAACCCCGGAGGCGCCGAAGAGGGCGTTGGCGAACCATGCGGCGAAGAGCGGGGGGAAACGCCCCGCGTGCCCGAGAGAGATGGAAAAGGAGTACAGGAACCAGTAGCTTATGGCGAGGATTATGCATATAGCCACGCCGAGGGCCATGCCGCCGCTGCGGGATGTCTTTAGCGAAAAAGGCACCGCGACTATTACCATTATCAGGTTTGCCAGCGTGAAAGACACCTTGCCGTAGAGGTCAACAAGATATTTTACCGGGTTATACCCTTCCCTGCGGAGCCTTGCAATATAGCTTTGAAGCTCTGAGAAGTCCATCTCCTCCGAGAGCCTTTCCACGCGTTTGAAATCCTTCGGCTTCTCCGGAAGGTTTACGGAAAGCCGGTCGAAGCGGCTCATGTTTATGCCGCCTCCGGGCTTGAAATCGTAGGTAACCCCGTTCAGAAGCACCCAGCCGCCCGACTCCCAGTCCATCTTTTTTGAATCCACGCGCTGATACAGGTTGAAATTTTTGTCCAGCCTGTAGAACGTTACGCCGTAGCAGACCGGTATGCCCGATTTGAAATCCACAAGGCCTATGTTTATTACCTCGCCGCCTGGGCCGCGGAACCAGAACTTGTTATGCTTCAGCGCGGGGCGGGCAGATTTTTTGTCTATTCGTACCTGCTTTATGTATCCCTCTTTCGCGTTGCAATAGGGAATAACCGTCTCGTTCGCCCAGAAG
>JAJYGS010000037.1 GCA_021785055.1 Nitrospirota bacterium
GTTTTGCGCGTCCTTGGGCTTGATCTCGGTGAGAAGACCATAGGCGTCGCGGTATCAGACGGGCTTGGGATAACGGCCCAGGGCGTGTGCGTGATAAGGCGACAGTCCAAAGAGAAAGATTTTGCGGCCCTTGCAAAAATTATTGATGAATATGACATAAATAGTATTATAATCGGACTTCCCAGGAATATGGACGGATCACTGGGGCCGCAGGCACAAAAGGCGCTTTCGTTCGCGGAAGCGGTAAGGAGCCGTTTCGGCCTGCCGGTCGAGACGACCGACGAGAGGCTCACCACGGCGCTCGTTCAGAAGACACTTATAGAGGGCGGAGCCTCGCGCGCGAAGAGGAAGACGGTAATCGACATGCTCGCGGCGCAGGTGATACTCCAGGGCTGGATGGACAGGAAAAGACGTGAATGAAAGCATGTGAGCGAGAAAACGTGCTCTCGGTTCTTGTTCGTCATTCCCGCGAAAGCGGGAATCCAGGAATTCGATGGAATCTTTCTACGGAATCATAAAAGCGACCGCGCTGTTTTTTCTGCCGGCCGCCGCGGCGGTATTTCTCGCCGCCTGCGCGCATCATGCCGCCATGCCCGCCGCCGGCCTACAAACTCTGCCGGCCAGACCTGCTACGGTCTCCGCCGCGCATGGAAACGCCCATCCCGGTATAAACTGGGTTCAGTGGTCTGATTCCGCCTTCGCAAGGGCCAGGGCGGAGAACAAGCTGGTATTCATCGAAATATCGTCCAGGTGGAGCGCATGGCATGGACAGCTCGACAAAAGCCTTTTCTCAGACCCGGCGGCTGCTGAAATAATAGAAAAGGCTTACATCCCGATATACGTGGATGCGGACAGGCGTCCCGACATATACGGGCAGTATGGGAGGCGGGGGCTGCCTTCCCTGTCCGTGCTGAACCCGGACGGGTACGTCCTCGCCGTCGCTTCGGCCATGACGGAGCCGGAGCTTAAAGATCTGCTCGGCACGCTCGCAAGGAATTATGCAAAGAACAAGGCCGTCATAGACGAGGCGCTCAAGTCGTCTTCCGAAGCCCCGCGCAGGGAAAAGCCGCCGGAATCATATCCTATAGGCAAACTGCCGTCAGTCTCGCTTTCCGCCATTGCCGGGGTATGGGACAACTCCTACGGAGGTATCGGGAACGGGAAAAAGTTCCCCATGCCCGATATGCTTGACTTCCTGACGTACGTCTCGGCGCATCCTGAGTTCTGGAAGGGAACCGACCCGGCCCCGCTTGTAAAGGCCGCGCTGGGCGGTATGGCGAACGGTCTTTACGACGACGCGGGGGGAGGGTTCTACAGGTATTCGGACACGCCGGACTGGAAGAGCCCGCACAAGGAAAAGCTCCTGGGGTTAAACGCCGAACTCATGTCGGCATACATCGCCGCGTCCGAACAATATAAAGATAAAAAATACCTTGAAGTCGGTGAGTCCTGCGCCCGTTTCCTCGATAAATATCTCCTGGACGCAAGGGAAGGCGCGTTCATGAACAGCAGGAGCGTCAACCCCGGCGTTATAGATACGGACAGGACGCTCTTCGCGGACGAAAACGCCAAGGCGGCGCTTGCGTTTCTTCGGGCATATCGGGCGACGGGCGATAAGAAGTATCTGAAGACGGCGACGGGCGCGCTGGATTATATAATCGATAATTTATATAATAGAAAGAGGGGCGTCCTGCATTACAAGGGCGCGGGCGGGGACGTGCTGGCCCTGTCGGACCAGGCGCTTTCCGGCCTTGCGGCGGCGCGGGCGTACGAGGCGACGGCAAATAGGAAATACCTGGATTTCGCCGTTAAGGTTGCGGGAATCTGCGAGAAGAAATTTTACGACCCGAAGGGCTTCGGTTACTATGGCTTCTGGTATGCTTCCAGGCCAATCGGCCTGCTGAAGGATAAGAAGAAACCCCAGGATGAAAACGCGAGGATGTGCGAGCTGCTGCTCGCTCTCCATTACCTTACCGGACGGGACGGATACGAAAGCCGGGCGAGGGAGACGCTGCTCCCTTTTATCCCGGCCATCCGTAAATACCCGGCATGGTCTGCCCCGGCGGCGCTTGCCGCGGCGAAAATCTGCTCTAAGGTTTACGAGTTTTTCGTAACGGGCAGAGAGTCGGATCCGGGTTTTTCCAAGCTGCTTGCCCAGTCCTACATGTTCAAATGCCCCGACAGGGTGGTTGTGCCGCTCGACACGACGATTGACAGGGGCAGGCTCGACCATCTGGGATACGAGACCGGGAAAACGCCCATACTTTACGTGTGTTCGGAAAACGCCTGCTTTCCGCCTGTCAGGCCGGGAGAGAGCATGGAAAAAGTCCGCGCGCTTCTTAAAAGGCCGCGGCAAGCGAGGCAGGAAGGGCATGGAAAATAAGATTACTCCGGAAATGAGCATAAACGAGATAATCAGGAAATATCCCAATACGATGGGCGTATTCAACCGCTTCAACGTGGACTCCTGCTGCGGCGGCGCAAGAAGCCTCAAGTCCGTCGCCGAGGAGGACAGGGTGGACCTCCGCGCGCTTATCGACGCGCTTAACGAAGCGGCCTGAGTATTATTTGAGCGGTTTTGTCAGATTGGGACAGTTTTGGGATAACTGGGGCAGAAAGGCCACAACAAGGTCTGTCCGGCTGTCAGAGTTTTATATTTCAATCTGAATGTTTTCAGTGAGTTAAAAAGCTTACCCTTTGGCAACCCTTTTGCAAGCACCTGCTATACGGGCCCATAACAAGCCTTTATACAGGTGCTTATGGCAAAAATCAACTCCGGGGACGGAGGCCGGTTTTGCGGCGGCGGGGTTCTCGTCGGAAGCTACGACACCGGCGCGGTCGAATCTATAAAGGGATTCATAGCCGCCAGGTACAAGAGGGATGTTACCGGCGTCACCGAGGCCTCGGAGCT
>JAJYGS010000015.1 GCA_021785055.1 Nitrospirota bacterium
TAGCAGAGAAAGGACATGACGTGCGCGCCGCAAAACCTGCAAGGCGTTATAATGAGTTCAGGGCAATTGACCATGTTTTTAAGTCTATCACGAAAAAAGTCCCGGTTCAACGCCAAAAAATCTTCCCTGTAATCGGAATTTATGATAGATATGTTCAAATGGTCGAGTTTTCCTCAAATTTCACGTTCTGGGCCGCGGTAATTATCTTCGCCGCCATCTACGGGCTCATCATAACCGAACGCATGGACCCGTCCGCGGCGGCCATATCGGGCGCCGTCCTCATGATCGCCCTTGGGGTGCTCTCCCAGGACGAGGCGTTTTCCGTCCGTGAGCTTGGCGTGGACTGGAACGTGATATTCCTGCTGGTGTCGATGATGGCGCTTATCTCGATGATGAAGCCCTCCGGGATATTCCAGTACGCGGCCATAAAGAGCGTAAAGCTTGGCCGTGGCGACCCGCTTAAGATTCTTTACATACTCGCCGTCCTCACGGCGTTTGCAAGTTCGCTTCTGGACAACATCACCACGGTGCTCTTGTTGATCCCGGTAACCATGTTCATCGCCGATGCGCTGGAGACGGACGTGATGCCTTTTCTGCTCACGGAGGTCTTCGCCTCGAATATCGGCGGCACGGCGACTCTTATCGGAGACCCGCCTAACATAATGATTGCATCGAAATCCGGCCTTTCCTTCATGGATTTTCTGCATAATCTCGCCCCGGCTGTAGTCGTGATAATGGCGGGGCTGCTGCTTTTGATAAAGTTTATGTTCGGCAGGAGCCTCAAGGCCCCGAGGGAGGCGCAGGAGCGGCTGATGGCGATGGACGAGAGTGAGGCGATAAAAGACCCTGTCCTGGCGATAAAGTCCGTAATCGTCCTGATATTGGTGCTCCTGGGGTTCGTTTTTCAGGCAAGGCTGGGCCTTCAGCCTGCGACGGTTGCCATGTCCGGGGCCGGCCTGCTCCTCGTAACCACCGGGAAGCGGGACATGCACAGGCTCATGGCGGATATCGAGTGGCCGACGATTGTTTTTTTCATCGGGCTGTTTATAATTGTGGGCGGGGTGGTGAAGGTGGGTTTTATAAAATGGCTCTCAGGCGAGATGCTCAAAGCCACAGGACCGAACATGCTCAAGGCCTCTATGTTTGTAATGTTCTTCTCCGCCGCCGCGTCTTCGTTTATCAACAATATCCCGTTTGTCGCCGCAATGAACCCGCTTGTAGCGGACATGGCAAGGCAGCTCGCCCCCGGAATGCCCGCGCACGAGGCGCTGAAAAGCGCGGCGATCATGCCGGTCTGGTGGTCGCTTTCACTGGGCGTCTGCCTGGGCGGGAACGGCACTGCGGTGGGGGCGTCCGCAAACGTCATAGTCCTTGGCATTTCCGCTAAGTCCCGGAAGAAACTCAGCTTTTTCAGGTTCATGCTCTACGGCGTCCCGGTAACGGTCATGTCCGTGGGAATTGCCGCGATTTACGTCTGGGTACGGTATTTCGTAATGGGCTGATTAACAAATTCGTCTGCTATAATTTACAAAAAGGAGACCTTGACACATGCCATACGCATCTCATGAAAACGAGGACAGGCTGAGCGAACATACAAGGGAGCTTCACAGGGCGTTTCAGTCGATAGTCGAGGAGCTGGAGGCGGTGGACTGGTACCAGGCGAGGATAGACGCGACCGGGGACGAGGAGTTAAAAGCGATACTTGCCCATAACCGGGACGAGGAGAAGGAACACGCCTCGATGCTCCTTGAGTGGGTGCGCAGAAACGACCCGGCCTTCGCCAGGGAGATGGCGTCGTTCCTGTTCAAGGAAGGCGTCAGGATAACGGAGATAGAGGAGAAAAGCTCCTAATCCGGACTCCCTATCACGCGGAGGAATATGCTTACCATCGCCGGGTCGAACTGCGTCCCGGAGCATCTTTTCAGTTCCGCAATCGCAAGGTTTCTGTCCTGGGCCTTACGGTAGGGGCGGTCCGCCGTAAAGGAATCGAAGAAGTCCGCCACGGATATTATCCTTGACGCCAGGGAGATTTCCTCTCCCTTCAGGCCGAGCGGATAGCCCTTCCCGTCCCACCACTCGTGGTGATGCCGGATGGCGGGGATTATGTCCCTGAACTGCTTTATCGGCGCGAGTATCTCTGCGCCGCGGTCGCAGTGGCCTTTTATTTTCTCGTATTCCTCGTCCGTAAGCGCGCCCGGCTTGTCGAGCAGTTCGTCCGAGATCCCTATTTTCCCTATATCGTGCAGGAGCCCCGTAAGGCGCAGTTTCTCCATTTCATCTTCCGGCAGGCCTATCTCTTTACCTATCTTCAGGGCGTAGTCCGTGACGCGGGCGGAGTGTCCGCGCGTCCAGTGGCTTTTGGCGTCTATCGCCGAGGAGAGCGCCTGGACGGTGCTGAGCAGCATGTCCTCCAGGTCCGCTATCAACCGCGTGTTCTCCAGCGCTATGCCTATCTGGTAGGCCAGCTTCTCGGTCATTGCCGTATCCTCGTACGTAAAACCCGCCACCCTGCGGCTCCCCAGCCTGATAAGCCCAAGGGCCGTTCCCTTGCTCATTATGGGCACGATTATCTCGGAGCGTATTGCGGCGTCCCTGAACACGCCGTCATGCCTGCACATCTTTTTCTCTTCCAGGACGTCCGCCCTGACCGTCGGCTTCCCGGAAAGAAGCGTGTCGGCGCCCGGCGAGCCGTCGAGCAGGAACTGCTCTCCTTTTTCAAGCCCTGCGCCCCAGCAGCAGCTCACGGAGAGCGTCTTCTCCTCGCCGTTTAAGAGCAGTATGCACCCGGCGTCCGCGGGTATCAGCCGCTTTATCTGTAGAGATACCTTCGAGAGCATGTCCTCCCTGTCGAGCGTGGAGAGTATCATCCTGTCTATCTCGTGCAGGACCCGAAGCGCCTCCATGCCCTTCGCCAGCTCAAGCCTTTTTTTCTGCGTCTCATCGTAGAGGCTCGCGTTCTCGAATGCGCTCCCGAGCTGGGCCGCGATGCCCTTTATCAGCGCCGGGATGCGGGAATCGCCGTCCGCCTTCCGGATGTTTATTACGAGGAATCCGACGACCTGCTCCCTGGCCATTATCGGCGCTATTATCAATTCCTTGAGCCTCAGGTTCGACACGATAAAGTCCGGCATCATTCCGGCAAGCTCGTCCGCGCCGAGCGTCAAAAGCTTCTTTGTCAACATCGCCTGTTCGAGCGCGCGGACGTCCGCAAGCCCGGGTCTCATCTCCGCCAACGCGGAAATGATGCTGTCGCTGCATGCCACCGCGGCGCCGGGCGAAAGCCTCCCCTCCGAATCCGCCAGTATTACCATCGCTCCCTCGAAGCGGATGATGCCTTTCAGCACGCGGAGGACCTTTTCCGCCGTCTCGTTCCAGTTAATGGAGGAGGAGGTTATCTCCGCCATCTTGAGCAGGGCGTTTGATACCTCGAGCTCCGCCTTCAGCGCGTCTTCCGCCTTGTCCCGCTCAAGCTTCACGCCGCGGTCGGAGACGGCTCTTTCCACGGACGGCACGAGCCTTGAGAGCCTGTCCTTCATGACGTAATCCCAGGCCCCGGCCCTTATGGCCTCGACGGCCATGTCTTCGCTCGCATCCCCGGAGACTATTATGAGGGGGACGTCGGGCCTTCTCTCCCTGAGGAGCTTCAGGACGGCCTTGCCGATCAACTGCGGCATTTCGTAGTTTGAAAGCACGACGTCCCAGCCGTCGCCGCTCCCGCCATCCATGGCCGCGGCCATCTCTTCCGGCGTCGCAACCCGCTCCGAATGGACTTCGTACCCGCCCTTCAGAAGCGTCTCCGCCATACGTGCGGCGTCGTTCTCGGAGTTTTCCAGCATCAATACCTTCAGGGCGCGCTTTGGAATCATTTTTTTACTCTATTCTTTACAATAAAGATAATTTATTTATACCAGAATTATTCAATACGCGCAAACCGGGCAAATTATCAAAATTGCTCTTAAAAATTGACATGCCGCGAATCTCTGTTATACTTTTTTTAATCTTTCCGAGTCTTGCGAAACCCGTAAATCAATTAGGAGGCAATCATGCACAAGGTAAAGGAATTCAAACTGGAAGGAAAACTAAAAGGCATATCCGACAGACAGATACAGGAGCACAGGGACGTGCTGTACAAGGGCTACGTGGACAAGCTGAACTTCCTTGAGGACGAGATAAAGAAGGCGCCGACGGAGGGCGCAAACGCCACCTACGCCCCCATCCGCGAGATGAAGAGGGAGGAAATCTACGCCGCGAACGGCGCGTTCCTGCACGAGGCCTATTTCGGGAACCTGGGAGGCGGGGGCGGCGAGCCGGGCGGGAAGCTCTCCGAGATGATCAAGCAGGAGTGGGGTTCGTTCGATAAATGGCGCGCCGACATGAAGGCGTCGGGCATGAGCGCGCGCGGCTGGGTAGTAATGTGCTGGAGCATGAACGACAACAAGCTCCATAACTACTCCATGGACTTCCACGACATCGGCGCGGTCTGGAACTGTGTGCCCCTGCTGGTGCTTGACGTCTACGAGCACGCCTACTTCATCGACTACGGCACGAAGAGGGCGGCATACCTGGACGCGTTCTTCCAGAACATAGACTGGAACGTCGTGGAGAAGCGCCTCCAGACGGCGCTGAAGCTGGAAGAGGCCCTCAGGAAGGCCGCGTAAAGCCGATGCCCCTGACACTTGCCGAAAAATTAATCTCCATGCACGCGGGCCGGGAGGTGCATGCGGGCGAGCTGACAGTCGTGAAGGTGGACTTCGCCTACGTGCAGGACTGGACGGGTCCGCTTACCGTGGACAAGATTGCGGAGCTTGGGGCGGGGCTGTCCAAAACCCCGTCCCATACCGCGGTTTTTATAGACCACGCCTCGCCGTCTTCGTTCAAAGAGGTCTCGACGGGGCATGTAAAGCTCCGCGATTACGCCAGAAGCTCCGGCTGCCTGCTCCATGACGTAGGCGAGGGCGTAAGCCACCTTGTCCTGGGCGAGAAGGTTACTGCCCCCGGCATGCTTATGGTGGGCGCGGATTCCCATACCTGCCAGGGCGGGGCGCTCGGCGCGTTCGCCACGGGAATGGGTTCGACCGACATAGGCGTGGCCATCGCCACGGGCGAGACATGGATGCTCGTCCCGGAGGCGATACGGGTGGAGGTGACGGGCAGACTTAAACCCGGCGTGTATTCCAAGGACATAATCCTTTACCTGATAGGTCTTATCGGCTCGGACGGCGCGACGTATCAGTCGCTGGAATTCTTCGGCGATACCATCGAAAACCTGTCCGTCCCCGGAAGGACGACGATTTCTTCAATGGCCGTAGAGGCGGGGGGCAAGTGCGGCCTGTTCGAGTCCGACGGCCATACGCTTGAGTGGCTGCGGGAGAACGGGCGGGAGAGCGACTTTAAGGAAATAAAAGCGGACAAGGGCGCGCATTATGCGCGGGTAATAAATATCGACGCGGCGAGCCTTGAGCCTATGGTGTCCTTCCCGCACATGGTGGACAACACAAGGCCCATCTCGCACCCGGACTGCAAGGACGTCCCCGTCCACCAGGCATACTTAGGCTCCACGACCAACGGCTATTTCGAGGACTTCGAGGCAGCGGCAAAGGTGCTAAGAGGGCGTCATGCCGCCCCCGGCACGAGGCTCGTCATAACCCCCGGCACAAAGAGTGTCTACAGGAAGATGATGTCCTCAGGCCTGATGGACGTGTTCCTCGACGCAGGCGGCGTGATAAACTCGCCGGGGTGCGGGGCGTGCCCGGGAAGCCACGAGGGAATCCTCGGCGACGGCGAGAACTGCGCAGCCTCGATAAACAGGAACTTCAAGGGCAGGATGGGAAACCCGAAATCCTTCGTCTATCTCGCCTCGCCGGCGACCGTCGCGGCCTCGGCCATCGAGGGAAAGCTTGCCGACCCCAGGAGGTATTCGTGAGCGGCAAAGCCTGGAAGTTCGGGGACAACATAAGCACGGATCTGATAGCCGCAGGCAGGTATGCGCACCTTCGGACGAACCTGCCGGAGCTGGCAAAGCACGTCCTGGAGGATGCGAGAGACGAGTTCAGGACGGGCGTAAAAGAGGGCGATTTCGTCGTCGGGGGCAGGAATTTCGGCCTCGGCTCCTCGCGTGAGCACGCCCCGGTGATTATAAAAATGGCCGGGACGTCGTGCGTCGCCGCGAAGTCCTTCGCCCGGATATTCTTCCGCAACTGCATAAACATAGGCCTCCCGGCGGTGCGGGTGGATACGGACAGGATCGACGACGGGGACGAGCTCGAGCTCGATCTCGCGGCGGGAGTATTGAGGGACAGGACAAAGGGGATCGAGCTTTCCTTCCCGCCGATGCCGAAGGTAATGACGGACATCCTGAATGCGGGCGGGCTGGTGCCGTATTTGAAGAAGAACAAGGGGTTCGTAATTTAAACATCTCTCTGTAGGGGCCGACCCATGTGTCGGCCCTTTATCCGAAAACGGGCGGACACGCGGGTCCGCTCCTACAATTATGGAACAGGACTTAGAATTATATTATTATCTTCGCCTTGTCCGGGAGTTCGAGGACAGGGTATCGAAGCTCCATCACCAGGGCAGGATACCGGGCGGTGTTTACTCCGGCCTCGGGCAGGAGGCGGTAGTCGTCGGAGCCGTTTACAGGCTTAAGTCCGACGACTTCATCTTTCCCCTGCATCGGGACCTCGGCGCATTCCTCGTAAAGGGCGTTGACCCGAACCTGCTCATGGCCCAGATAATGGGAAAGAAGACCGGCTTCTCCGGGGGCAGGGACTCTTTCCTTCACGCCGGAGTGCTGGACAGGGGCGTATTCGGCTCGACATCCATGCTCGCCTCGTCGCTCCCGGTGGCCTGCGGGGCCGCGCTGAAATTCAAGATAAAAAAAGAGCCGCGGGTCGCGGTCGCATTCTTCGGCGAGGGGGCGTCCTCCAGGGGAGATTTCCACGAGGCGGCAAACTTCGCGGGAATCCACAAGCTCCCGGTGATATTCGTCTGCGAGAACAACTTCTACGCCTTCTCCACGCCGCAGTCCATGCAGATGGCAATCGAGGACGTTGCGGACAGGGCTGCCGGATACGGCTTCCACGGCCACGTGTGCAGCGGAAACGACCTCTTCGCCGTCATCAGGGCGATGGAGCACGCGATAAACCAGGCGCGGCGCGGCGACGGCCCGGAGCTTATCGAGTGCAAGACATATCGCTACTCCGGCCACAGCGAGCACGACATGGCGTCTTATCGCACTAAGGAGGAGCTCATCGAGTGGGAGAGCCGCGACCCCATCCAGCGATACGAGTTCTTCCTCGAAAAGAAGGGATACGACGCGGCCAAGATAATCGCCGAGACGGGCGAGAAGGTAAAGGCCGTGGTGGACGAGGCGGTGAAATTCGCCGAATCCTCCCCGGAGCCGGAAGGCCCGGAGGCGATGGAGGGGCTGTACGCGACGCCGGTGTAGATAGAATATTTGGAGCGAACGCAATTCGGGATGAACCATCGGCAGCTCTTGGCGAAGCGAGCGGCCATGCGGCAAACCTGTCCGAGGCGAAAGCCGAGTTTTTGCCGCATAGCGAACGAGCCGTAGAGATGCCCCGGCGAATCCCATGGAGTGAGCTTAAATATTCCTTCAAGCATCCAGAATTTTTCTTACTGATTTGAAAAGATTTAAATGGAACTGACCTACATAAAAGCCATTAACGACGCGCTCCGGCAGGCAATGCGTCTGGACGGGGACGTGGTGCTCCTGGGCGAGGACATTGCCGCCCTGGGCGGGGCGTTCCTCGCGACGGAGGGGCTGCTTGAGGAGTTCGGCCCGGAGCGGGTAATCGACACGCCAATCTCCGAGTCCCTGATAAACGGCGCGTCGGTCGGGCTTGCCGTGGCCGGGATGCGGCCCGTGGCGGAGATGCAGTTTGCGGATTTCATCTCCTGCGGGTTCGACCAGCTCGTGAACATGGCCTCGACACTTCGCTACAGGCACGGCGGGAACGCAAAGTGCCCGATGGTCGTGCGCTGCCCGTCCGGGAGCGGCGTGCGGGGGGGATTATTTCATTCGCAGAATCCGGAGGCCTGGTTTGCGCGCGTTCCGGGGCTGAAGGTCGTCGCGCCCGCAACCGCGTTCGACGCCAAGGGGCTTTTAATCGCGGCAATCCAGGACGATGATCCCGTAATCTATTTCGAGCATAAGTACCTCTACCGGCGCATAAAGGAAAACGTCCCGGAGGACAGCTACATCGTCCCCATCGGGAAGGCGGCGCTGAGGCGCGAGGGCGGGGACATATGCTTCATAACCTACGGCTCCGCGCTGTACTTGTGCCTTGCGGCGGCTGAAGAACTTGAAAAAGAGGGCGTATCGTCCGAGGTGCTCGACCTCCGCACGCTCCTGCCGCTCGACAGAAAGGCGATAATCTCCTGCGCGAAGAAAACCGGCAAGGTGCTGATAGTCCACGAGGACAGGGTCACCGGCGGAATCGGCGGCGAAGTCTCGGCGATTATTATGGAGAACGCCTTCGAGTATCTCGACGCGCCAGTGATGCGCCTGGGTGCGAAGGATACGCCCAACGCCTTCGCCGGCCCGATGGAGGAATATATCCTGCCGAACAAGGACAAGGTCCTTCAGGCAGCGCGGAAGCTGGCGGGATACTGATTACCTTAACCCCTCTCCTTGCGGGAGAGGGGCAGGGGGTGAGGGATGACCGACGTAAAGATGCCCCAGATGGGGGAGAGCATAGCCGAGGGGACGATTTCGCTCTGGCTGGTGGACGTGGGCCAGACGGTGAAGGCCGACCAGCCGCTTGTTACCGTATCCACGGACAAGGCGGACGTGGACATCCCCTCGCCCGTCTCCGGCGTCCTCTCCGAGATTGTCGCCAAAGAGGGCGAAACCATAAAAGTGGGAGAGCTGATAGCGAGAATCGATGAAAGCGGTATGGCAGTGGGAGTAAATGAGCCGCCGAAGTCAAAAATTGCGCCCGTCGGACCTGAAGCCGGTCGACCGGCAGCCGGTCAACCGGCGCCGGAGACGGCGGTAAAAAAAGAAGGCCCCGCGGAGCACCCCGTGCGTCCGGAGGGCGTTCCCGCCGCCGAGGCGAAGCGGGAGACCCGGCCTGAAGAGGAGGTTACCCCGCCGCCGGAGATTAAACGGGAGGCAGAGGCGGAGGCGTCGAAATCTATCGATAAATCCGCATTTTACTCCCCTGCCGTCATGCGCCTGGCAATGGAATACGGCGTCGATTTAAAGGCCGTCGGGGGCACCGGCGAGGGCGGGCGCGTTACAAAGGCGGACGTTATGCGCGCGATTTCCAGGGCAGGCACGCCTGAGGCCGGTCAACCGGCTCGACCGGCGGCGCCGTCTCCGAGGGTAGTGCAGGAAGGGCTTCTGGAGGAAGGTTCAAAAAAGGCGCCCGAAGAATTAAAGCCCGAGGCCAGTCAACCGGCGCCAGCCCCGCCTGGCGGCGCTTATAAGCCGCCGGTTTATGAGGCTGAGGACGGCGATACGGAGGTTTCATTCTCCCGCTTAAGGAGAATAATCGCCGACCACATGGTCTACAGCAAAAGGACATCTGCCCATGTTACGACCGTGACAGAGGTCGATTTCGAGAGGATTGTGGGAATACGGGAGCAGAATAATAGCAGAATAAAGGCTTCCATGGGAATCAGCCTTACATACATGCCTTTTGTGATGATGGCGGCGATCCGGGCGCTGAAGGAGTTTCCGCTCATGAATTCCGTCGTCCAGGAAGACGCGATTCTCACGAAGCACGGCATAAACCTCGGCGTGGCCGTGGACTCCGAACGCGGGCTGATGGTCCCGGTGATAAGGGGCGCCGGGGATAAGTCATTGCTGGATCTGGCAAAAGCGGTAAGCGAGCTTTCGATAAAGGTGCGGGACAGGAAGGTTAGCCCCGACGAGATGACCGGCGGGACGTTCACGGTAACAAATCCCGGAAAGCACGGAAACCTTTTCGGGACGCCGATTATAAGCCAGCCGCAGGTGGGGATACTGAGGATGGGAGAGCTTATAAAACGCGCGGTTGTGGTAACCGCAGAGGCCTGTCCGTCTCAGGCAAAAGGTGGCTTTTCGTCCGAGGGCGGTCTACCGCCCGGAGAGGACGCAATAGCCATCCGGCCCATGATGTACCTGGCGCTTTCCTACGACCACCGCGTTGTGGACGGCCTTACGGCGAACGAGTTCCTGCACCGCATAAAAGAGCACCTGGAGGCGGGGGATTTTGCGTTGTAATGGACAGGTAACCGCCGATTGCTAAAGGGAAAACCGCGCGCTTAACGGAGGGTTTCGGTCTTGAGGCTCCTATCCGGGATGCGGCCTACCGGCAGGCTGCATATCGGGCATCTTGTCGGCGCATTGAACACCTGGCTTTCCCTGCAAGGCGAGTACGAATGCCTCTTCATGATTGCGGACTGGCACGCCCTCACCACCTCTTCCGATACCTCGAAACTCCCTGAAAATATTATAGAAATGGCCCAGGACTGGCGGGCTTTGGGGATAGATTTCACACGCTCGACGGTATTCGTCCAGTCGTGCGTCAAGGAGCACGCCGAGCTGTATCTCCTATTCGGGATGCTCACCCCGATGCCCTGGCTGGAGAGGGACCCGACATTGAAAAACATGATGGAAGACATGCACTTACGCGGCGCGTGCTACGGCCTTATGGGCTATCCGGTGCTCCAGGCGGCGGACATCGCGCTCTACAAGGCGGAGGCGGTGCCCGTCGGCTCCGACCAGGTGCCGCACGTCGAGCTTGCAAGGGAGATTGTCCGGGCGTTTAACCATCGGTTTTCCTTAGTGTTTCCGGAGCCGCAGGCCATCCTTTCGCATACCCCCAGGCTGCCCGGCACGGACGGCAGGAAGATGTCGAAAAGCCTTGATAACGCTGTATTTCTTGACGAAACGCCGGAAAATATCAGGCGGAAGGTGATGCAACTCGTTACGGATCCAGGGAAAATCCACGCGACAGACGTCGGAAACCCGGATATCTGCTCCGTCCATGACTACCACAAGGTTTTCAGGGCCTCGGACGCTTCCCAGGCCGATTCGGACTGCCGGGCAGGCCGGCTCGGATGCGTCCGGCACAAACAATATTTATCCGAAATATTAAGCAGTTACCTTGCGCCGTTCCGGGAGGCCAGGGCGGCCTTGACAGGCAAAGAGAGCGAGACCCGGGCTATGCTAAAGGCCGGCGGTGAGCGCGCGGGGAAGATGGCGAAAGAGACGATGGAGGGGGCGCGAAAGGCCGCGAATCTGCAATTTTCCTAAAAAAATCGCCTTTATTTTCAAGCGGTTACAAAATGGAATCTGACTCATAAGGCATCATTTATATACGCGCCAACCCATTATAATTTAAAGATAATTCCGCTTTTACCGTGAAAATTACCCCCCCGCCCCGCGCCATGTTTTCGCCCCGAAACCCGCCCGCAGAGGCCCTTTTCAGGCCCGTTTACGATGCCGGGGGAAAATTGGGATTTTACACCTTTTTACTTTAACAATCGGCAGGTTTCAAAAGTAATCCGGAATTGCTATTGACAATGAACTTCCCCGACCGATGAGGTTTACTATTGCGCATTTCTCCACATTATTAGTAAATAGTATCACGATTTCACGAAACCTTAAAAGTCAACCTTAGATTCTTCGCTTCGCTCAGAATGACAGGCAAAGGCAAATTCCTGGGCCCGGTGTCAACCACGGAGTGGCAGGCGCGGGAATGACAGAACAACCGGGCGCAACAAGTTGCGCCCCTACAATTCTACAACCGGTGCGGGAGTGGCGGCATGAAATTACTTCCGTCTTTCTGTTAAACTCTATGTATGGACGAAAGCCGCTCCGAAGACTTCTCCCGCCTGATGTCCCTTATCCGGCCATGCAAGATGTGCAGGATACCGGAGCCTTCGTATCCCATCGTTTCCGGGAGGCACGGAGCAAAGGTGATGAGCGTCGGGCAGTCGCCGGGGGCAATCGAGTGCAGGGAAGGAGAACCGTTTGCCGGGACGGCGGGGAAGACGTTATTTACCTGGTTGGCTAAGGCAGGTATTTCCGAGTCTTCCTTCCGCGCGGGTGCATATCTAACAGCCGTGACCAAATGCTACCCCGGCCCCGACGGCAAAGGTCGAAGAGAGACGCCGAGGGAGATAGAGCTGCACAACTGCGCCCGCTATCTCGTCTCGGAGCTTCGGATAATCGAACCCGCCGTAATACTCGCAATCGGAAAGCTCGCCATCGAGCGGCTCCTCGGCCCCGTGAAGTTAGAGAGCGTCGTGGGCCGGGCAATCGTGCGGCGGTATCACAGCTTCGACGCGCTGGTCATCCCGCTCCCGCACCCCTCCGGGCGGAGCACGTGGGTCTACATGGGGGAGAATAAAAAACTACTGAAAAGGGCGATTGGGCTGATTGCGCGGCACGTAAAGCCGCTTGTGTAACGCTTGTCGTCCCGACTGAAACGGAGGGACCCACATTCGATTTTTTAAATCAACTGTAGATTCCTCGACTTCGCTCGGAATGACAACCTTGTTTTTTCGGCCATCTCCTATATCCGCGCCCCACATCCCCGTTACTTATCATCCAAATCCCTTGACAACTCCCCGCGACATCTACGATAATAGACTTTCATGGACGCAAAGGCATTCGGAGCGAGCGGCGAGGACATTGCGGAGAGGCACTTGAAGTCGCTCGGATACCGCATCCTTGAACGGAACTACCGGACTCAAGCCGGAGAGCTCGACATCATCGCAAAAGACGGGGACGTGATTGTCTTCGTCGAGGTGAAGTCCCGCCGGGGCGTAAGTTTCGGGGAGCCGGAGCTGGCCGTGGACTACCACAAGCAGCGCCGGCTTACCCGCGCCGCATGGATGTACCTGACCCGCGCCAAGAGTTATAACTCCCCGTGCCGGTTCGACGTGGTTGGGATATACCAGGACGGCGGCGGGACGAAGGTCAAGGTATTGAAGGACGCTTTCGAACTGTCGGAGGCGTATTAGGGGCCGGAGGGCGGCAGAACGCGCGCCCGAAGAGGCGGACAGGGTTTATTGCTTGTACCTAAGGCAGGAGGAGAGATGAACAATCCCTGGGCGGTGGTGGTGGTATTCGGTTTCCTGGGCTGGATAGGCTGCACGATAGGCTTCATCTTCGGCGCATTCCAGAAGCAGGGGCGCTTCGACAACAGAAAGGCCCTCGTCTGGGGCCTGGCCGTGGTGGCCTGCTATGCCCTGTGGGTCGTGGGGATGATGAAGGCGTAATAGCGGATGCGCCGGAATAATTTTCCCGCCCTTGCGGCCCTCCTCGTATTTTTCGGCTCTTTCATAGTTTACCTTGTTACCCTTGCGCCTACCGTAACGTTCTGGGACAGCGGAGACCTCGTCTCGGCGTCGTGGTGCCTTGGAATTTCGCATCAGCCGGGCTATCCCGTCCTCGACATGACGGATAAGCTCTTCTCCTTCCTGCCGCTTGGGAACATCGCATACCGGGCGAATCTGCAAAGCGCTTTTTTCTCTTCGCTCTCCCTTCTCGTCCTCTATTTCATCCTGCTGGAAATATCGGAAACGGGCGCGATAAATCGCGCCCCTGCATTCTCAAAAAACGGGAATATCGCTGCGGCTGTCCGGCCCGATGCGGCTCGGCCTGATGCCGGTCGAGCGGCCGCCGCTTTCGCCGCGCTTCTGCCCGCGTTCGTAAAGCCCTTGTGGTCTCAGGCCGTCGTGACCAAGCCGCT
>JAJYGS010000155.1 GCA_021785055.1 Nitrospirota bacterium
CGTCAGCCGGTTCAACTCAAAAGACGAGCTCCTTGCCGTTCAGCTATCGGCTAAGGGCGACCAGCCCGCGCGCGTTATCGCCGTCAGCCGCAGGGGCGGACTTAAGTTACTCGAAGACCTCGCGGCCAAGAAAACCCTTACCGTCCCCGGTTCCAGGTTGTGGATAACTCAGAACGGGCAAACCGGCGGACCAAAAGTCGGTCAACCTGAAGCCGGTCTACCGGCGGCGGCGCCGCACTCGAAGGAACTTCCCGTTATCCGCCGCCAGGTATGGCTCGCCAAATCCGGGGAGTGCTACGCCGTCGCCTATTTCGCTTCCGGCGGGTGGTACGAGCTTCGGTATATGGACAGGGGCGGGGAACTGCTCTTTATGGCCGCGCCGAAGGACGACTACGGCCTTACCTCCGTAATCGTATCCGGCGACGGCTCCCGCATACTAATCGACGACGAGACTCCGCCGTACGGCATGACAAAACCGGACAGCGGCTGTATCTCTACGACAAAAACGGCAAACTGCTTATGGACAGGGACGCAGGCGAAAACCTGGACGGCTGGCTCGATGCGCAGGACGGATTCATGGCGGCGGACGGGAGCTGTTTCGCGGCCCCGATGGGCATGGGGAAAAGGCAATGCTCCTCGATAGTCCTTCTGGACGAAAACGGAAAACAGCTCTGGGAGAAGTCCTATTTCCCCCGGCACATCATAGAGGGCGACCTTGGCGGCCTCTTACGCGTGCGTGGGGGCAATCTTTCGTTTATAAACCTGCTTGACAGGAATGGCAACTTGAAGACCGTCGAGCGCAAGGGATACGGCTTCGAGCTTATGCTTTCGAAGGACGCAAAAAAGGCGTATATGATGATGTTCAAGCCGTTTGACGTAAAAAACAGCGGTCTGCCCGGACAGATTAAGGCTATATTCCCCAAAGCTGAGGTCATTGCCGTGGACCTCCCTGAGCTTGCCGCCCGACCAGCCCCCAAGAGCGACCCAGCCCAGACCGCCGGACCGGCCTCGGATGTCAAGGTGGCGCTTTCGCCGGACGGGAAAAGCTTTATCTGCTACGCAAGCCGGGCTGCAATGGGCATGCAGGAAACGGTGCTCAGGCTTTTCGACGAAGATCAGACCCTGCTCTGGAAAAAATATTTCTTCCAGGCCGGCATAGTGCCGGAATTCACCGGCAGTCGCGATTTCCTCCTGAAGTTCGGCTACCCCATAAGAAGGCTCGCATTCTTCTCGCCAAAAGCAGGGGCGTAACGAGCCGCTCCGAAAATTTATCACCGCTATTTCTTGGACGATGTAAGCTCCTTCGCCTTCGGGAGATATGATGCGTCCCAGCCGCCGCCCAGGGCCTTGATAAGCAGCACGCTCGCGTTCAGGCGGCGGCCCGATATGTCTATCGCACTTTTCTCGTTTCCAAGCTCGGCGCTCTCGGCGGTTATGACGTTTAAGTATGCGGCGACTCCCGCCTTGTACTGGTTCGAGGTAATCTCCGTGGACTTCTTTGCGGCCTTTACAGCCGCGTCCTCGACCTCGGCCTCCTGCCCAAGTATCCTCAGGGCGGAGAGGTTGTCCTCGACCTCCTGGAATGCGACGAGCGTGGTCTCCCGGTATGCCGCCACGCTCGCGTCGTATGCGGCCCCGGCCTCGGCGGTCTGGGCATGCCTTAAGCCCCCGCTGAATATCGTCCAGCCCACGGACGGCCCGAACGACCAGAAGCGGCTGGGCCAGGTAAGCCATGTGGAGATGCTGGAACTCTGAAATCCGCCCGACGCGCTCAATGTAATGCTCGGATAATACGCGGCATCGGCGACGCCTATCTGCGCGTTGGCGGCGGCGACGCGCCTCTCGGCAGCCGCGATGTCCGGCCTGCGCTCCAGAAGCTCCGACGGCACGCCGACGGGAATCTCCGGCGGAGAGGCCGTAAGCGGCATCGGGGGGATGGAGAAGCTGGGTGCGGGAGTCCCGGTAAGAACGGCGACAGCGTGCTCAAGCTGGGCGCGCTGAACGCCCAGGTCTATATCCTGGGCCTCGGTGGTCTTGAGCAGGGTATCCGCCTGGGCAACGTCCGCCTCGGAGACAACGCCCGCGTTGTAGCGGTTTGTCGTAAGTTTTAGCGAGTCCTTGTAGAGCGAGACAGTTCTGTCGAGCAGCTTTTTCTGGGCGTCGAGCGTGCGGAGCTGGAAGTAGTCCTGAGCAAGCTCCGCCTGGATGCTGAGTTCCGCCGAGGCCAAATCCGCCGCGCTCGCCTGTGCGTTCGCGCTGTTGGATTCTACGCTCCGGCGCACCTTGCCCCAGAAGTCCGGCTCCCAGGACGCGCTCACGGGGAGGGAGTAATCGGACGATTCCGTCCTCTGTATATGGCCGCCGCCGAAGCCCGAGACCGTCGTCGTGGAAGGGCTCGACCTGCTGAAGGACACGCCCACGCCGATGGTCGGGAAGTATGCGGCGCGGGCCGCCATGACCAGCGCGCGCGCCTGCCGGAACTGGGCCTCGGCCTGGATGATGTTCTGGTTGGAGACGTTCACCCTGGCCTCTAACCTGTCCAGTGTCGGGTCGTTGTATATCTTCCACCACGGCCCCCGGATGCGGCTGTCCGCGGGCCGGGCGGTCTTCCAGCCGCTAACCTCCCTGAACTTGGGCGGAACAGCCGCAGAAGGCCGGACGTAGTTCGGCCCGACGGCGCACGCCGCCAGAGCCGAGAGAATCATGGCCGCGAGTATAATCCTGAATATCTTCATAGTCCTCCGGAAATTACGGCATCGCCGAATTTAGTCGAGTGTCGGATGCTTCGCATGTACCGCCCGTTTGCCCTGCACCCAAAGCCTGAAACGGTCCATATAGAGATATACCACCGGCGTCGTGAAAAGCGTAAGCATCTGGCTGAATATCAGCCCCCCGACGATTGTCAGGCCGAGCGGCCTGCGAAGCTCCGAGCCGACGCCGCCCCCTATCGCCAGCGGCAGTGCGCCCAGAGTCGCCGCCATCGTCGTCATCATTATCGGCCTGAACCTCAAAAGACACGCCTGGTAGATCGCGTCCACGGGGTTTTTGCCGTCCTTGCGTTCGGAATCCAGGGCGAAGTCCACCATCATTATACCGTTCTTTTTGACGATTCCTATCAAAAGAATTATGCCTATCATCGCTATGACGCTTAGGTCCGTCCTGGTAATCATCAGCGCAAGCGCCGCTCCGACGCCCGCGGACGGGAGCGTGGACAGTATCGTCAGGGGATGAACATAGCTCTCGTAGAGGATGCCGAGGACGATATAGACCGAGGCGAGCGCGGCAAGGATAAGGAGCGGCTCGTTGGCGAGCGAGGTCTGGAAGGCCTGCGCCGTGCCGGAGAAGCTCCCGTGTATGCTTGCGGGCATACCGAGTTTCATGGCCGTATCCTCGACTGCGTTTACCGCGTCTCCCAGGGCCGCGCCGCGCCGGAGGTTAAAGGAGATGGTCACGGACGGGTACTGTCCCTGGTGGTTGACGGATAGCGACGTGTTCTCCGGTTCGTAGTGCGTGAACGCGCTGAGCGGCGCCTGGCCTCCGCCGGACGTCGGCACGTAGATGTATCTCAGGGAATCGGGGTGCTGCCAGAAACGCGGCGCAACCTCCATTACTACGTGGTACTGGTTCAGTGTGGAATAGATTATGGACACCTGCCTCTGGCCGAAGGCGTCGTAGAGGGTATTGTCAATCGCCTGGGGTGTAATGCCGAGCCGGGCCGCCGTGGGGCGGTCTATCACGAGAGTGGCCTGGAGTCCCTTGTCCTGTAGATCGCTGTTTACGTCGGTAAGCAGCGGCAGTCGGCGCATTTTCTCAAGCATACGCCTGGTCCAGAGGGCAAGCTCAGGCAGGTTGTTGCCCTGCAGGGTATATTGATAAAGGGCGCTGCTGAGCTTGCCTCCGACTCTCAGATCCTGCACGGGCTGGAGAAATGTCGGCGCACCGGGCACGGAGGCGAGCTTCTTCCTGAGCCTCGCCATTACCGCAAGTATGCTTGATTTTCGTTCGCTGAAGGGTTTCAGCGCTATGAACATCCTCGCGGTGTTGGTGGTGGAGCCGCCGCCGCCCGTGAATCCGATGACATAGCTCACTTCCGGGTCTTTTCTTATTATGTCCACGACCTCTTCGAGCTTTTTCTTCATGGATTGAAACGACACGTTCTCCGACGCCTGGATGTTCCCGAAAAGGCGTCCGTTGTCCTGGAGCGGGAAGAAGCCCTTCGGGACAATCGTGAAAAGGTAGATGCTGAAGCCGACCGTAGCCGCAAGCAGAAGTATCATAAAGAGATGGTGCTTGAGCGCCCACCTCAGGCTCAGCTCGTATCGCCGGTGTATGAAGTTGAATGCGCTCTCGCTTATCCTGTAGGCATGGCCGTGCCGGTAGTGGTCGCCGGGCTTGAGCATCACGGCACAGAGCATCGGGGTGGAGGTGAGAGACGCTATAAGGGAGACGAAAACCGCGGAAGAGAGCACCACGGCGAATTCCCGGAACAGGCGTCCTACAATGCCGCCCATCAAGAGTATCGGCGTAAAGACCGCTATGAGCGACAGGCTCATGGACAGGACGGTGAATGATATCTCCCGCGTGCCTATTATGGCCGCCTGAAATGGCTTCTCGCCCTTCTCGATATGGCGTGTGATGTTTTCGAGCACGACTATGGCGTCGTCCACGACGAAACCGGTCGCGACCGTGAGCGCCATGAGCGAGAGGTTGTCCAGGGAGTAGCCGAAGAGATACATTATGCCGAAGGTGCCGATTATCGAGACCGTGAGGGCGACGGCGGGTATCACCGTTGCGCGCACCGTCCTGAGGAAGGCGAAAACGACGAGTATGACGAGTATCCCCGCGATGACGAGTGTCTCCTCGACGTGCAGCAGGGACGCCCTTATCGGCGGGGTGCGGTCCAGCACGACAGACATGTTCACGCTTTGCGGAAGGACTGCCCTGAAATGAGGCATAAGCGCGCGGATGCTGCTCACCGTCCGGATAATGTTCGCGCCTGGCTGGCTGAATATGACCAGCATTATTGCCGGTTTCCCGTTAACAAAGCCCGCAGCGCGCACGTCCTCGACGGAGTCGGCGACCTTGGCTACGTCTTTTAAAAGCACCGGCGCGCCGTTCCTGTATGCGAGAACAAGATTTCTGTACTGCGCGGCCTTGTAGAGCTGGTCGTTGGTGTATATCTCAAATGTCCTGCCTGTGTTCGTAACCTGTCCCTTGGGCCGGTTCGCGTTGGCGGCGGCAAGTGCGGCGCGCGCGTCCTCAAGGCTTATGCCGTAGCTTGAGAGGGCCATGGGGTCGAAATCCACGCGCACAGCCGGGAGCGAGTGCCCGCCCACGAAAACTTCCCCCACGCCCTTTACCTGCGAGAGCTGCTGCTGGATGACGTTCGAGGCTATGTCGTAGATCTTCGACTTTGCCACGGTATTGGAAGTTAGCGCAATAATAAGTATCGGGGCGTTGGCCGGATTCACCTTACGGTAGGTCGGGTTCCTGGGCAGATTAGCGGGCAGGTATCCGCGCGCCGCGTTTATAGCCGCCTGCACGTCCCGCGCGGCTCCGTTTATGTCGCGGCTTAAGTCGAACTGAAGCACGATGCCCGTCTCGCCGCGCGTGCTGGTAGAGGTCATCTCCGTAACGCCCGCGATACGCCCGAACTGCCGCTCAAGCGGCGCGGCGACGGACGTTGCCATCGTTTCCGGGTCCGCCCCCGGCAGGCCCGCCTCTACGGAGATCGTCGGGAAATCCACCTGCGGCAGAGGCGATACCGGCAGCATGCGGAAAGATATCGCCCCGGCAAGGATTATCCCCGCCGTAAGGAGCGTCGTCGCGACAGGTCTCTTTATAAATACTTCGGAGATGTTCATGGACTCGTCATTCTGAGCGAAGCGAAGAATCTGCCGTCCGCTTTCCGGCCTTTATCCTCCCCGCCACCCTGTCGAACGCGAGGTATATCACAGGCGTTGTGAAGAGAGTGAGCGCCTGACTGACTATCAGGCCGCCGACAATGGATATGCCAAGCGGACGCCTTAGCTCTGACCCCACGCCGCGCCCGAGCGCAAGCGGAAGCGCGCCCAAGAGCGCGGCCATTGTCGTCATAAGTATCGGGCGGAACCTCAAAAGGCACGCCTGGTATATCGCCTCGGTCGGGCTTTTGCCCTCGTTTCTCTCAAGGTCGAGCGCGAAGTCAACCATCATGATGCCGTTCTTCTCTACGATGCCTATGAGAAGTATGATGCCGATTATGGCCACGACGTTCAAATCCGAATGGAACATCATCAGGGCGAGGAGCGCGCCGACTCCCGCCGAGGGCAGCGTCGAGAGAATCGTCACCGGATGGATGTAGCTCTCGTAGAGGACGCCCAGGATTATGTAGACCGTTATAAGCGCTGCAAGGATCAGCAGCGGCTCGTTGCTTAAAGAGGCTATGAATGCCTGGGCCGTGCCCTGGAAGCTCGCCTGTATGCTGGCTGGAAGCCCAAGACCCTTTACGGCCTTGTCGACCGCCGAAACCGCACCGCCCAGAGACGCGCCCGGCGCGAGGTTGAAGGACGCCGTTACCGCCGGGAACTGCCCCAAGCGGTTTATCACGAGCGGGGCCGTCGTTTCCGATGCCCGGGTAATTGCGCCGAGCGGGACTTCTCCGCCGCCGGAACTCTTCAGGTATATGGACTGAAGCCCCTGCGGGTTCTGCTGGAACTGCGGGTTGACCGACATCACGACCCTATACTGGTTAAGCTCCGTGAACATAGTCGATATAAGTCTCTGACCGAAGGCGTCGTAAAGGGTGTCGTCTATGGTCTGCGGCGTGATGCCGAGCCTTGAGGCGGTGCTCCTGTCGATGTCGAGGTTCTCCTGGAGCCCCCTGTTCTGCTGGTCGCTGCTGACGTCGGCAAGCTCCGGCACGGTTTCGAGTTTCTTTATTACGCGCGGCGCCCATAAGTCGAGTTCGTCTGCGCTTGGGTCTTCCATGGTATACTGGAACTGCGTGCGGCTCTGGCGCACGTCAACGGTTAAGTCCTGCACCGGCTGCATGAAAAGCCTTATGCCCCGGACTGCCGCGAGTTTCGGCTCGAGCTGCCGGATGACGGCGCTTGCGCTCATCCCGCGCTCGGAGAGCGGTTTCAGGTTTATAAGTATACGTCCGGAATTAAGCGTCGTGTTTGTCCCGTCCACCCCTATAAAAGACGACAGGCTTTCCACCGCCGGGTCCTGCAGGATTACATGCGCAAGTTTCTGCTGGCGCACGGCCATTTCAGGGAAGGATATGGACTGCGGGGCCTCCGATATTCCCTGAATTACCCCGGTATCCTGTATGGGGAAGAAACCCTTTGGAATAACCGTGTACAGAAGCACCGTCAGGACGAGCGTGCCCGCCGCGACCAGAAGCGTCGCGGTCTGATGGTCGAGCACCACGCGCAGAAGTTTTCCATACCGCGCTATTATCCTGTCGAACATCCCCTGGGACCATCGGTAAAACTTCCCCTGCTTTTCCTCCGGAGTGTGCTTGAGGAGCCTCGCGCACATCATGGGCGTAAGAGTAAGCGAGACAACCGCGGAGATGAGGATGGTGACGCCAAGCGTAAGGGCGAATTCCCTGAAGAGGCGCCCGACGACGTCTCCCATGAAAAGGAGCGGTATCAAAACCGCAATGAGCGATACGGTAAGGGAGAGGATGGTAAAGCCTATCTGTTTTGAACCCTTGAGCGCCGCCTCAAGAGGCGGGTCTCCCTGCTCCACGAACCTCGCGATGTTCTCGATCATGACTATTGCATCGTCCACGACGAAACCCGTGGAGATTGTAAGCGCCATGAGCGAGAGGTTATTCAAGCTGAACCTCATGAGATACATTACGCCGAACGTCCCGACGAGCGACAGGGGGACGGCGACGCTTGGGATGGCCGTCGCGGAGAGGTTCCGGAGGAAAAGGAATATGACCATGACGACGAGCGCGATGGCAAGGAGCATCTCGTACTGAACGTCCCGCACCGAGGCGCGGATGGTGGTAGTGCGGTCGGTGAGGATGGAGACGTGAATGGACTGCGGGAGGGAGCTCTCAAGCCGGGGCAAGAGCTTTTTTATACTGTCCACCACGGCGATTACGTTTGCTCCGGGCTGTCTCTGGATGTTCAGTATCACCGCCGGAGTCTCGTTCATCCAGGCCGCTTCCTGCACGTTCTCGGCCCCGTCTATGACCTCCGCCACGTCGGAGAGCCTCACGGGCGCGTCGTTCCTATACGCCACGACGAGAGAGCGGTATTGACTGCTCGAAAGGAGCTGGTCGTTCGCCCCGATTATGTACGACTGGTGCGGGCCGTCGAAGCTGCCCTTGGCCTGGTTGACGTTTGAGGCGCCGATTGCCGTGCGCAGATCTTCCAGCGTCATGCCGTAAGAGGCGAGGGCCGCCGGGTTCGCGCGCACGCGCACGGCAGGCCTCTGGCCCCCGCCGATGCTCACGAGCCCTACGCCCGGAAGCTGTGAAATCTTCTGGGCGAACCGCGTATCGGCCATGTCTTCCACCTGCGGCAGGGGCATGGACTTCGATGTCAGGCCAAGCGTCAGGACGGGGGCGTCCGCGGGATTGACCTTGCTGTATACGGGCGGATTGGGGAGGTCTTTGGGCAGAAAGGTTCCCGATGCGTTGATTGCCGCCTGCACCTCCTGCTCGGCTATGTCGAGGCTAAGGTTCAGATCGAACTGAAGCGTGATTATCGAGCTGCCGCCTGAGCTTGCCGAGGTCATCTGGGCAAGCCCCGGCATCTGCCCGAACTGCCGCTCAAGAGGCGCCGTCACGGACGACGCCATGACGTCCGGGCTTGCGCCGGGATAGAACGTCCGCACCTGGATTGTCGGGTATTCCACCTCCGGCAGGGCGGAGACTGGAAGCTGTCGGTATGCCACCGCGCCGGCCAGGAGCATGGCTATCATCAGGAGCGTCGTTGCGACCGGGCGGGTTATGAACGGGCGGGAGATGTTCATTACTTCCTTATTATCTCAACCGGGCTTCCGTCCTTAAGCCTTTCCATTCCGTCCGTCACGACGATTTCGCCGGGCGAGATACCTGATTTGACCGCGATTTTGCCGTCCTCAGCCTCACCGGTGGCAACAGACCGCATCGAGGCTATGTTTCCTGGCCGGACAACGTAGACATACTCGCCCCGGCTTCCCCTCTGGACGGCGACGGACGGTATTACCACGACGCCGCGAAGGGTCTTGACGAGCAGGGACGCGTTCACGAACTGGTTGGGAAAGAGCTCGTTTTTCGAGTTATCGAAAATCGCCCTTACTTTTACCGTGCCCGTGGACGGGTCTATCTGGTTGTCGAGCGTAAGCATGCGCCCGGAGGCGATTTTGTGCTGCATCGCGCGGTCGTAGACGTCCACGAGCGGACGTCCGCCCTTCTTAAGCCGCGCCTGGAGCCTGGGCAGGTCGTCCTCCGCTATTGGGAAGACCACCGTTATCGGATGGTCCTGCGTTATCACGACAAGCCCGGTCGTGTCGTTTGCATGTACTATATTGCCGGCGTCTACAAGCCTGAGCCCGACGCGCCCGCTGACGGGCGCCGTGATGCGGGAGTATACGAGTTGGAGCTTTGCATTGTCTATGGCCCCCTGGTCGGACTTCACAACGCCTTCGTACTGGCGCACCAGGGCAGCCTGGGTGTCGAGCTGCTGCTTCGGGATGGAGTTCTGAGACCAAAGGAGCTTGTAGCGCTTCAGGTCTGTCTTCGCGTTGGCAAGGAACTGCCTGTCCTTTGCCATCTGCCCCTGGGCCTGTATAAGCTGCACCTGGAAGGGCCGCGGGTCTATCTGGGCCAGAAGCTCTCCCTTTTTCACCTCCTGGCCCTCGCGGTAGTTCACCCGCATCAGCTGGCCGTCCACGCGGGTCTTGACCGTCACGGTATTTAGAGGGACGACCGAGCCTATGCCTGTAATATAGATATTTATATTGCCTTTTTTTGCCGGAACCACCGATACAGCCGCCGGGCGGGCGGGCGGCTTTGGTATTTTTCTGGCGGCACCGGAGCGCTCCAGGGCGTATATTCCGACTGCCGTCAGACATATCATTACCAAAAGAAAAAATGTCTTCCGTTTTGGCGAGATACGGCTAACCTTTTCTGTTTCCTCGATTTTAAGCGCTTTTCCCTGTTCGGACATCGAAGTCACACCTCACCGCTCGATTTTATTTTTTACGGGATAGAAATATTTATTATACTAAAAAAAAGACTGAATTCACTATGTTGTTTACTGAACCCATAGGTTATGAAATATAGACGGCACGGAGGACGGGCAGGTTACAAAAAGTGGCTCTTTCTAAGCATCGTGCGGGTAAAAGATGGTGTTATTAAACAAGTGGCGGCCCGCGAACCGGCCTGATGTCATTCTGAGCGAAGCGAAGAATCCGGTTTTCCATGCCCGGCCTAATCCTATGAAGAAACATTTATCCGGCCTCTCCCGGAATTAAAAATATTGATTAAAATCACGGGTTATGATAGATTTGCAATTTTGAGGTTTCCGCGAGAGTGGCGGAACTGGCAGACGCGCCGGACTTAGGATCCGGTGGGCAACCATGGGGGTTCAATTCCCCCCTCTCGCACCAGTTACTTTTCTTTCGCGGGAAAGAAAAGTAACCAAAAAGAAAGCGGGACCAAAAAGCCGGATTTACTTGAACTTAGGGGGACACATCCACATGAAATTCGAGATAGAAGAGCTTGCAAAAACCAGGAAGCGCCTGAAGGTCGAAATATCCGCCGAAGACATAAGCGCCGCGCTGAACAAGGCGTATGCGGAACTCAACAAGTCCGTGAAAATAGAAGGCTTTCGACCCGGACGCGCCCCCAGGGGGATACTTGAAAAAAAATACGGGAAAAGCGTCGAAGCCGACGTCCTGGAGCGGATAATCCCGCTTAATTACTTCCAGGCCGTAAGGGGTTCGGGCATCATACCGGTGGACGAGCCTAAGTTCGCTGAAAGCGGTTTCGAGATTAAAAAAGGGGAGCCTGTCTCATTCACTGCGGAAGTAGAGGTGCGCCCGGAAATTTCTTTGGATTACAATGAGATAGAAGTCCCGGAAGAGGATCTTTCCGTCTCGGAAGAGGAGCTTTCCTCGGCCCTTGAGGAGCTTAGGGACGTAAACTCCACGCTGGAAGCGGTAGAAGAAGACCGTCCGTCGGCAAGCGGCGACTTCGTCGTGATAGACTTTGAAGGGTTCATAAACGGTGCTCTAATACCGGGTGGAAAGGCCGAAAACTACCCCCTGAGCCTTGGCTCCGGGAGCTTCATTCCAGGCTTCGAGGAGCAGATAACCGATATGAAAAAGGGCGACGCCAAGGAAATTACCGTAACGTTTCCCGAAGATTACAAGAGCGCCGACCTCGCCGGGAAGAAAGCTGTTTTCAAAATAACCCTGAAAGAGATAAAGAAGAAAGTCCTCCCGGAGCTTGACGACGAGTTCGCAAAGGATACGAGGATTGCCGAAAGCCTCGAAGAGATGAAGGCAAAGGTGCGCGAGGACATCCTGAACATAAAACGTAAAAACCAGGTCGAGAGGCAAAAAGGCAGGATAATGGAAGAGCTTGGAAAGCGGCACGATTTCGAGCTGCCGCAGTCCCTGGTGGACAGGGAGACAGGCTCGCTTAAGGCGGGTAAGCGCCGGGAGCTTCTGTCCTCCGGGCTGAAACCTGAGGAGGCCGGGGCCGAGATGAAGCGCTTCGAGGAAGAGGCCCGGAAAACGGCCGCCGAGAGGGTTAAGGTATCCCTCGTGCTTGCCGCAATATCGGACAAGGAAGGGGTCAGGGTCTCGTACCAGGAGCTTGAGCTGGGCATACAGCGCCTGGCTGCCCAGACAGGGCATAACCCCAAGGATTTAAAGGAACTTTACATGCGGCGGGAAGGCGGCATGGAGGCGCTCAGGGGTATGCTTGGCGAGGAAAAGACGCTTGAGCTTGTGCTCTCGCAGGCAAAAAAGGTCAAGGCTGCCTGAAAACTTACCGAAAATTCTTTTTTTAAGGTAAAATTAAGTCAGGCGGTCGTTGCTTTTATGCATGAATTGGTTTAAAATACATTAGGAATTGTTTCCAATTAAAAGTTACCATTTTCCGGAGGGTTGAATGCTCATTCCGTATGTCATAGAGCAGACCGCGCGGGGCGAGAGAGCCTACGATATTTATTCCCGGCTGCTCAAGGACAGGATTATATTCCTTGGAACCGCAATCGACGACGATGTCGCCAACGCCGTAATTGCCCAGCTCCTCTTCCTCGAAGCGGACGACCCGGACAAGGAAATTCATCTGTATGTAAACAGCCCCGGCGGGGTAGTCACGGCCGGCCTTGCGATATTCGACACCATGAACTACGTCCGCGCGCCGGTATCTACAATATGCCTGGGCCAGGCCGCCAGCATGGGCGCGCTCCTGCTTGCCGCGGGCGAGAAGGGTCGGCGGTTCAGCTTGCCGAACTCAAGGATTATGATACATCAGCCTTCGGCTGGATTCCAGGGCCAGGCGACGGACATCGACATACACGCCAGGGAGATCCTCAGGATGAAGGAGGCCCTGAACCAGATTCTCGCCAGGGCCACCGGCCAGGACCTCCAAAAGATAGCTATAGACACCGACCGGGACTTTTTCATGAGCGGTATGCAGGCGAAGGAATACGGCCTTATTGACGCCGTCATCGAGAGGCTGCCTGAGGGGCCGGGGAAACTGTAAGATTTTATCCGGGCCAGCGTTGAATGTCATCCCCGCGAAAACGGGAGTCCAGGAATTTAAAAACCCGGGTCCCCGACTAAAGCATTCGGGGACGACGGATATTTTTACATGCAGTAGGAGGTTTTTTACAGATGGAGAAGAAAACGGATAACGACAAGGCTGTCCATCATTGTTCTTTCTGCGGGAAGAGCCAGGACGAGGTCAGGAAGCTTATAGCCGGCCCCACCGTCTTTATCTGCGACGAGTGCATAGAGCTTTGCAACGACATTGTTGCGGAGGAATGGGACGAGGAACGCGCCGCAGGCCAGCCCAAACTCCCGAAGCCCGCGGAGATAAAGCGTTTTCTGGACGAATACGTCATAGGGCAGGAGCGGGCAAAGAAGATCCTCTCCGTCGCCGTGCATAACCACTACAAACGCATATCCACGCCCGTAACGGAACTCGACGACGTGGAGCTCCAGAAATCCAACATCCTGCTTATAGGCCCGACGGGTGTGGGGAAGACGCTTTTGGCCCAGACCCTTGCCCGGATGCTCGACGTGCCCTTTACCATCGCGGACGCGACGACGCTTACGGAGGCGGGTTATGTCGGCGAGGACGTCGAGAACATAGTTTTAAAACTCCTCCAGGCGTCGGATTACGACGCCGAGCGCGCGCAGAGAGGCATCATCTATATCGACGAGATAGACAAGATTTCCCGGAAGTCGGAAAATCCGTCCATCACCCGCGATGTATCCGGCGAGGGCGTCCAGCAGGCGCTCCTGAAGATTATCGAGGGCACTGTGGCCTCCGTCCCGCCGCAGGGCGGCAGGAAACACCCGCACCAGGAGTTCATACAGGTAGACACCTCGAATATCCTCTTCATCTGCGGCGGCGCGTTCGTGGGGCTTGAAAAGATAATCGAGCACAGGGGCGGCGATAAGGTCATGGGTTTCGGCGCGGAGGTGCACTCCAAAAAAGAGAGGAAAATCGGAGAGATAC
>JAJYGS010000011.1 GCA_021785055.1 Nitrospirota bacterium
TAAATCAACTGTAGGTCCCCCGACTTCGCTCGGGACGACAAAATATAGCCTTTAGAACGAGAACTGCGCGTACATGTAGAGCGTGTTGTTGTGCGAGGCGTCCGTGCCGAAGCCGTCGTAGTTGTCGGACGCGCCGTTGAACTTGTTGTAAATCGTATACTGCGCGGCGAGCCGCACGTTATTTCTGGGGAAGTAGTTCGCCTCGAGGATAAATCCGTTGCTGTCCGGCTTGCCGGTGGCGCTGCCGGTGAACTGGGCCGGGGCGTAGATAGTCGTGTCGCGGCTCCCGGATGTGTAGAACCAGCCGAGCGTCCCGCTTACGTCTCCGAACGGCAGGCCCTTGTAGCCGTAGGTCCCGTTCAGCTTTATGTTGTCCGTGTGGTCGGAGGTGTTGCCCGTGATGCCCAGGGGGAAGCTTGCGGCCCAATCCTGGCCTTCGTGGATGTAGGTGAATTTCCCTGATATGAAATTGTGCAGGCCCATGAACTGATACTGGGCGTCCGCGCCCATGTCCGTGATGTAGTCGGGGGACGTATGGTCGAGCCCCGCAGGCTCGACGTCCGCATAGAGGCCGAAGGTGCCGACTTCGAGGGACTGGTTACTCCAGTCGTGGTTCAGAGCGAGTCTCCAGTATGGAAGCGCGCCTTTGATTGTCGTGGAAGGAGGCGTGCTGCTCGCGCCGGACGGCATCGTGATGCCGTTCTTCGAGGTGCGGTAGACGGACGCACCCAGGTATACCGTGTCGTCGAAATCGCCGTATGCGCCGATGCCGCCCACCTGCGCGCCGAGGCCGCCGATAAGCGGGCTGGCGGTTGGGGTGTTGGCAACCTCCGATGTGTAGTATGGATAGCCCCACGCCGGGGTGGTGTTCCAGACGTCCTCGAAGGTCGGGTTGTTGTTTACGGTCACGCCGTAGATAAGGTCCTTGCCGCCTATTTTAAGGCTGTTGGCATACCGGACGTCGGAGCTGTCCAAGCCTATGGCGTTGCCGGGGCCGTCGTAAGTTACTTGTATCATCGCGCCGAAGTTGTTCCAGAGCCTGCCGCCGTAGAAGAAGTTCAGCTGCTGGGGTATGTCCATCCTGTCGGTGCCGTTGTTGTTGGACGAGTCGAACGGCGCGACGCCGGTCGTGGTCTGGTCGGCGACGGTATATGACGCGCTCGCCAGCACGGTAACCGGGATGAAGAACCTGGGCACGTCCGTCCTGGTCTTTACGTATCCGCGGAGCTTGAAGTCCCGCCCTATCGGAGTAAGCTCCGGATAGAAGGTGTGGCAGTCGTTGCAGGCCATGCCGGTCTGCCGCGCGAAGCTCGGCAGCGCATAGCTCCTGGCAACCGGCAAAGACAAAAGCAGTCCAAGCGTGAGTAAAAGAATCTTCTTTCGCATAATCCTTACCCTCCCCATGTTTTTAGAAAATAATTGCTATCAACAAAAAAACACTTAATTTAAATTAATAACAGGGATTCCAGATACTGTCAATCTTTTTGGATATTTTTTATGCTTGCCACGGGCTATAAGGTGGTGTAGCATCAGGCAAATGGAAACAATCATACTTATCGTTTCTATAGCAACATTCCTAATCGCCGTTGTTATATTTCTGCGTTCGGGCGGAAGGGACGTCTCCGGGTTTGCCGACTCTCTGAGGAAGTCATCCTCCGAGCTTTCCGGGAGGATTGCGGAGTCCTCCGCCAACGTGCGGGAGGGCATATCGGAGAAGCTCTCCGCCGGTCTCGGCGAGATACGGGACAGGGTGCAGGCCGAGCTTAAAGCCGGACGCGAGGAGGCTTCAAGGGCAAATACGGCGGCAACCGAGGCCGTCATTAAAAGGCTTGGCGAGTTCGGGAACGCCACGGAGTCGAGGATTGCCGCGCTTGAGAAGAAGACGTCCGAGTCCCTTGAGGCGATACGGGAGAAGGTCGACCAGAGGCTCATGGCGATAGGAACGCAGGTGCAGGCGAAGCTCGACGAGAACATAAAAGAGGGGTTCGCGCACTTCGAGAAGGTGAGCGAGCACCTGAAAAAGGCCGAGAGCCAGCTTGCGGGTTTGTCGGCAGTGGGCGTCTCGATAAACGAGCTCAACGGTTTGCTCAAGCTCCCGCACCTCCGGGGCGGCTTCGGCGAGGCGGCCCTGGAGCTTCTGCTCTCCGAGTTCCTGCCGAAAGAACTATACGAGCTTCAGGCCCCTATAGGCGGCAGCCGCGTGGACGTTTTGATTAAACTTCCGAACGCATCGCTCCCCATAGACAGCAAGTTCCCGCGCGAGCAGGTTCTACCCCTGTTCGACAGCTGCGACCAGGGTAAGCTGGCCGAAGCGAGGAAGGCGCTTTCCACGGTCGTGAAGGCCCAGGCCAGGGACATAGCCAACAAATACGTCCGTCCGGAGCTTGGGACGGCGAACATGGCCCTTATGTTCCTGCCCTCCGAGACGCTCTATTTCGAGATTGTTCGGGATTCCGAGCTTTGGGCGCAGCTCTCGAAGCTCAAGGTATATCCCGTATCGCCGAACACCCTGGCCGTAACATTAAACGGCATCCGCATATCCTACGACTACTACGAGATGGCAAAAGGCGTCGAGAAGACCGTGGAAAATATCAGGAAGGCAAGGAAGCATTTTACCGAGTTCGAGAAGAAGTTCGAGGACGTCGGAGACAAAATCTCGAAGGCACAGGCCGCCTACCACACCGCCTCCACGCACATCGTGCATTACAATAGCTCCGTAAGCCGCCTGACCGGCGATAGCGCGGCGGAAGAAATAACCGCCGAGTGAGCGCTGCCGTTTGACAGTTTCGCATATACCCGTTATATTAAAAACATAAGCCTTTAAAACAGGCCGGGGGGCGGGTTCTTTTCAATTTGCGAGAGGGGTGTCTTATGAGTCCGCATTTTTCAAGGAGCAAGCGTCTCAATGCGATAAAATACGTAAACGCCGTCCGTATACTTACCAGAGAAATAGACAACGGAAAGGCCCAGCCGGAGTTTTTCTACCTCCGGGGCAGGGCGTACTCCCTTCTGTCGATGAACAAAAAGGCGTCCCTGGATTTCGAGAAGGCAAGCCGGCTTGTGCCTGAGTCGCTCAAATACAAAAAGGCGCTCGCGGCGTCGCTCCTTATCTCGGAAGACTACCGCGGCTGTCTGGAAACATTGGAAGCCTGCCCAGATACCCCATCTTTCATGCTGATCGAAGGCGCCTGCCTGTATAAGTCCGGAAGGCCCGGAGAAGCCATAAAAAGCCTCGACCGCTACCTTGCCCTGAAGCCGTGGGACTCCACGGGGCACTACCAGAAGGCGCGCTGCCTGATGGCGCTTCAGAGGTTCTCGGAGGCCGAGACCGGCTTCAGGAAATCGCTCCGCCTGGGCGGCGATGCGGTGGAGGGCCTCACATGGCTGGCCCTCTCCACCGTCGCGCGCGAAAGAGAAGAGGGCGCCGTCTCGGACATGCCTCTCGCGGCGTAAAGCGAGCGAACCTCTCAATATTCGAAATCCGGGAACCACTCCCTTTTCACGGCGTTCCAGTAATCGTCGTATATCCACGGCAGCGCGACCGCCGGCCGGTTTCCCCACAGCTTCCAGGCCGCCCGGGCCGACTCTTCTTCCGGACTGACATACGACTGATATATAACCTCCCGGCCCTCCTCGCCGGGCAGAAGCCCCAGGCTTAAATAGAACTGTATCAGCGCCCTCTGCCTGGCCTCGTCAGGCGGACGCGCAAAGCCGGTGGAGTAGTTGTCCTTGAACAACAGGTCGTAAAAACCTCCCGTTTGCACCCCCATGAACACGTTTACGGAAGAATCGGACGACGCCGCGACCGCAAACCCGGCTGGAGCCGGTTCATGCGCTGGAGCGGCTGGAGCCGCCTCGGACGGGGCTGCGCCGGAAGCCTGAGACGAACCAGGCATTGCCGCCGGTTTGGCGTTCATGGCGAGCGCCGCAAGGCCCCTTGGGGACGTCCCGGCGATGACTGTCGGCCCCTCGGAGAATGTAAAATCCCCGTTTCCAAGGAGAATCGAGAGCTTCCCGCCGAAGACGCTCGCGGCGGCGATGTCGGGCTTTCCGTCTCCGTTGAAATCTCCCGCGACTATGAATTTCGGGTCGAGCCGGGAGACGATGTTGGCAGGCTTTTTAAACGTGCCGTCCCCCGCGCCGGGGAAGATGGAAATCCTGTCGGAGTTGTGGTATCCGACGGCAAGGTCGAGTTTTTTGTCACCGTTGAAATCAGCCGCCGCGAGATATGCAGGCCCAGCGAGCGTTTTCGTGTCCCCGCCCTCCCGGAACGTCCCGTTCCCGTCTCCCAGGAACATCCGGATTAGATTGTCCCGCCCGCACGCGACGGCGATGTCGGTTTTTCCGTCCCCGTTGAAATCTCCGACAGCAAGGCCGTCCGGCCCCCTGCCCGTGCCAAGATAGACCGGCTGTGAAAAAAATCCGTTTCCTTCGTTGAAGATTATCGCCACGCTGTCGTCGTTAAAGTCGGACACGACAAAATCCTCGCCGGTCGACCGGCCTCGGACAGCAGACGGGCTTACAGCTCCGCCGCCGGAAAAGTACCCACTCCTGATGCAGGCCGGGGAGGAGCCGACGGGAATCCTTATCGGTTTTTCCGCGAAATGGCCGCGCCCGTCCCCCCTGAATACGTCCACGACATCCCCGAACCAGCATGCAACGGCAAGGTCGATGCCGGCAGACCGGCCTCGGGCAGCAGAACCGCCCGTCGGCTGGCCGGTGAAATTGCCCGCAACAATGCTTACCGGGCCGGAGTCCGTCTTCAAGTCCGCCGTCTTCACGAAATTTCCGTTTCCAAGACCCTTGAATATCGATATGGTGTCGCTCGTCAGGTTCGAAACGGCTATATCGGGGCCGCCGCCAAAATCGGCGGAGACAATGGAATACGGGAACGTGCTCAAGTACAGGCCGCCCGGCGGGCCGGTGTAGGCCTGTTTTTCCTTTTCAGGGAGTGAAGACGGCGGGTCCGGAAGCGCTGCTGCGAGTCTGTTTGCGGCGAAAGATTTCGCCGGGACGGCTGGAGAGGCTTTGGCGGCCTGAACGGGCCTGAATGGCGCCTGGACGCAGGCGGCTGCAATCGCGGCAAAGAATATTTTTTTTATCATATGCCCTCCAAACGCGCACCGTAATACTCGGAGGGCATGCGTAAAACTATTTCATTTATAGTAAGTATTATAATTAGAATGGATATTGTCAAACCAGGGAGAGACGTCGCGAGGCCGCCCGGCGGGCCGGTTTTGGTTGCCCGGAGGCAATAAAAAAGGCGCCGGTCTGGCGCCTTGAGGTAGTTTTTTTACAGGATCAGGCCCGCGATATTTCGCCGCCTGCCCCTATTTTTTACCGGCCCTTTTTTTGCGGGCCTCCTGTTGTTTGCGTTTCTTTTTAACGGAAGGCTTCTCGTAGAACTTTCTCTTTTTCAGTTCTTTAAGGAGTCCCTCCTTGGCCATCTGGCGCTTGAGGATCTTCAGCGCCTTCTCGACCTGCCCGTCGTGGACTTTAACTTCCAGACTGTATCACCCTTTCCGGATTTATATTTTATAAGGTTCGGAAAACCGGTGGAACCACAAACGGAAGGAGCGAACCGCCCACTATTGCCTCTCCACTCGGCCCGCCAGCCCCCCGCCTGCCCATCGCCGGAGGAATGTCCACCCCCGGAGCGTCTTATCTTTCTATCACGGGGAAAAAGGCTTGTCAAGACAATTTTGTTTGCCGGCGTTTATACATCGCGCGTGGCGCTTATTTCTATGCCGAGGGCGGCTATCTTGCGGTGAAGATTGCTGCGTTCTATTTTCAACACCTCTGCGGTGCGGGAGATATTCCAGTCGTTCTCCTTGAGCCTGCGGAGGATATAGTCCCGCTCGAACGCCGCCCTGGCCTCCCGAAGCGAGCCGGCAGAGTCGGCAGACCGGCTGCCGACCATGTCGTCCAGGGCCTCGTTCTCCGGCGGAGCGCTTCTTATCGGCGGCGGGACGTGGGTCGCTTCAATTTCGGCCCCCGGCGTCATTATGACGAGGCGCTCGATTATATTCTTCATCTCCCGGACATTACCCGGCCATGAGTATGCGGAGAACAGCCGGAGCGCGTCGGGAGAAGCCTTCTTGACCCTGCTTCCGCCTCCGGCGGAATATTCCTTGAGGAAATATTCCACAAGGAGCGGTATGTCCTCGCGTCTCTCCCGAAGCGGCGGGACTTCTATTGGAATGACGTTCAACCTGTAATACAGGTCTTCACGGAAGCGGCCCGCCCTGATTTCGTCTTCCAGTATCTTGTTCGAGGCCGCAATGACCCGGACGTCCACCTTTATCGTCCGCATCCCGCCGACTCTCTGTATCTCCTGCTCCTGGAGCGCGCGGAGGACCTTTGCCTGGGTGCTAAGGCTCATGTCGGCGATTTCGTCTAAGAATATCGTGCCGCCGTGGGCCAGCTCGAACTTGCCCTTTCTCTGCGCGGTGGCGCCGGTGAAGGAGCCTTTCTCGTGACCGAAGAGCTCCGATTCGATTAAGTCTTCCGGTATGGCGGCGCAGTTTATCGTAACGAACGGGCCTGATGAACGGAGCGAGTATTTATGTATAGCCCTCGCAACTAATTCCTTTCCCGTGCCGTTCTCGCCGAAGATGAGGACGCGCCCGTTCGTCGGCCCGGCGCGAAAAATCTGCTCCCGAAGGGCGATAATCGCGGGCGAGTTCCCGATTATCGAGCACCGGCCCTCGACCTTTTCCTTTAAGCTTCTGTTTTCTTCTTCAAGGCGGGATTTCTCCAGCGCGTTCTTTACGGTCAGCGAGAGCTTGTCCAGGCTTAGCGGCTTCTCCATGAAGTCGTACGCGCCCAGTCTCACGGCCTTCACGGCGGTGTCGATTGTCCCGTGCCCGGACATGACGATGACGGGCAGGGCGGGTGCGGCTTCTTTGAGCTTGGCGAGCGTCTCGATTCCGTCCATCCCCGGCATCCAGACGTCGAGCAGGACAAGGTCCGGGAGCGCGTCCTTGACGGACTTCAGCCCATCCGCGCCGCTCTCCGCCGCGGAGACTTCATATCCCTCGTCCGTGAGGATGTCCCGCACGGACTGGCGTATCGCTTTTTCGTCGTCGATTATTAGGATGTGAGGCATGGCTGTTATTTTATTTCCTCTGCCACTTTTTCCCTTGCTTCCTTGATTTTCTTAGGGGTCGCAGGAGCTTTTGGTTTATCTATTGCCGAGTTAAGTTTTACTATCTTTTCCCAGTCTATTCTCTTTTCTTCGATGCAATAATCTCGAATGAATTCCGCGGTAAAAGAAGTGATTATTTCCGCGTGAGCCTTCTCGAACTCCTCTTTTTTTTCTTTTGCCCTGAGGCCCAGCGGCTCGATTAGTTCTGTGTACAGGTCGTCTTCTCCCGATATAAAAGACCAAAACCGTTGGCCGCAAAATTTGGAATAATCTCCCTTGTCTGGCTTACGGTCTCTACCATAACAGCAGCCATTAACCGCTTCTATTGGTTCTTTATGCCCGCTTGTTCTAAATATCTTTTTTGCGGTCTTGAAAGCTTCTCGCAATTTTTTTATTTGTTCGCTGTTGCCCCAGTTTGGACCGGATTTTACGGCGACTATATATCGCGTACCACTTAAATCGAATTCCAAGTCTAATCCAGCCGTGGTTGATTTTCGCCCGCCATGAACTCTTTCGCAAATAAAAATAGCCAATCCTTCTAAAAAATCGCCAAACATCGTTTCTTCCTGTGAGGATAAATGAGCATCTAAAAGAGTGCGCACCATTACCTCCGGAGTAAGAATATGCTTGGCTTTAAAAAGATAAGGGTTTTTCCTTTTCAGAATGTCAGAGAGTTTTAACTTCGCAAGGCTGTTTAATCTTGCCTTGTGAAAAGAGCCGATATTATCCTCAACGTATTTTTTTACTTGCGAAAGATTTATTGGCGGCATAAGTCCTCTGTGGCCTGGTTATAATATGTTTCCTGTATCTCGACGCCGATTGAATTCCGGCCCATTCTTTTTGCGACTCGAAGCGTGGTTCCCGAGCCCATGAAAGGATCGAGCACCCAATCATTTTTCCCGGTGAATAGTTTTATAAACCATTCCGGTAGCGCTTCCGGAAAGACCGCGCTGTGATTTTTATTTCCGCATTCCGTTGCCATATGCAAGACGTTGGTAGGATAGGCTTTATCTCTACCCAACCAGTTAGAGATGTTTTTCCCGAAACCGTTTCCAACTTTTGAGTTGTCTCGCCGTTTATCCGTTTCGCTAAGATTTCTTAGGCGCGCTTTAGCCCACTCTCCGGTTGGAACCATTACTTCTTCCTGATACATTTTGAAGTTCTTCGCCTTATTGAACTGAAGAAGGCGCTCCCAGGAATCACGAAAGCGATTGGGCCATTTTCCGGGATAACAGTTCTTTTTGTGCCACATATATTCTTCCGTCCAGAGCCAGCCCTGCCTCTTCATTTCAAGAATAAGCTCGAGGACGTAGGTATGGCGCTGCCCGTTATGAACGCGCTCCTTGATATTCAGAATAAAGGTGCCCGTGGGCTTTAAGACGCGAAGCAGTTCCTTGGTAATAGGCAAAAACCACTGGACGTATTTGTCGGGATGGATTCCGCCATAGGTGTTTTTACGCGCGTCTGCGTACGGCGGAGAGGTAACTATCAGGTCAACGGAATTATCGCTTAAATGCTTCAATTCTTTCAAACAGTCCCCAAGAATCAATTTGTATTCCACGGGATGAGAGATGGGTGCAGTTTTTTTGATTCTTTTATAGCTTCTTAATTTCGGTTCAAGGGTCGGCAAAAAAAGATTTCCGTTCATGTTATATTCTCCTGGAAAATTTATCACCCCGCCGGAAGCTCTATCACGAATTTCGCGCCTTTGGGATTATTGCCTTCCGCGCGGATGTAGCCGCCGTGGTCGGCTATGATGCGGCTCACGATGGCGAGCCCCAGGCCCGTGCCGGACTTCTTCTTTGAGAAATAGGGCTGGAAAAGCTTCTCCATGTCTTCCGGAAGGATGCCGGGGCCGTCGTCCGAGACGACTATCCGCGCGATGCGCGAAGCCTTGTCGTAGGCGGTTGCGACGCGAATTTCTCCCTTGCCGTCCATCGCCGTAACGGCGTTGTCGAAGAGGTTTAAGAACACGCGCTTTATCTGCTCGGCGTCCACCTTTACGGCGGGCATCTTTTCGTCGAATTCGCGGAATATCTCGATGTCCTTGTGCGCGCCGTCGAAGAGAGACGCGGCCTCGTCTATGATGCCGTGGATGTCGCTTGGCACCGGCTGGCACTCCGGCATCCTTGCGAAGCGGGAGAACTCGTCCACGAGCGTCTTCATCCCGTCCACCTGCGTGATTATCATCTGCGTGCACTCGTCGATTATTTTGCCGTAGTCCTCCGCGCCTTCGAGGTATTTCTTCCTCAGCCTCTGCGCGGAGAGCTGAATCGGCGTGAGCGGATTTTTCACCTCGTGTGCGATGCGGCGCGCGACCTCCTTCCAGGCCGCGGCTCTCTGGGCGCGGATGAGCTCCGTCATGTCGTCGAAGACGACGAGCGTGCCGATATAGCCGCCCTGCGCGTCCCTCAGGGGGGAGACGAAGAGCCGGAGGTTCAGGACCTTCCGCCCGACGCCTATCAGGACTTCCTTCTCAATGCCGGAGCCGTCCTCGTTCATCGGGCCGATCTGTTCGCGGATTTCCTCGAGCTGGTGAAACTCGAATATGTCCCTGTAGCCCTTGCCCAGGACGCTTCCCGCGTCCATCCCAAGTATGCGTTCGGCGGCCTCGTTGAAGGTGATGATCCTTCCGCCGCGGTCTATCGTCAGCACGCCGGTATTGACGTTTTCGAGCACGGTCTCCATGAACTGGCGCCTCTGCTCCAGGAGCTCGTTTGCACGGCTCAGGGTCTCGTTCGCCTGGTTCAGCCGGTGGCGGGAGAACTTCAGGTCGCGCGTCATTCGCTTGAAGGAGTCCACGAGAACGCCTATCTCGTCGCTTGCGGATACGTCTATTTGCACTTCATAGTCGCCCTTGGATATCCTGTCCGCGGCCTCGGCAAGCTTTGTGATGGGCACGGTGATGATGCGCGAGAGATACAGGCCGAACCACAGCGCTGCGAAGAGTATTACGAGGGTTATGAGCATGAAGGAGAGCAGGTAGCTTTCCTTCAGGGGGTTCTTGAACGTGCGCAGGCTCCAGTAATGCTCGTAGAACATCGAAACGTCGAGGAGGTTCGCGGACATCGCGGACGGCAGGATATAGCTTGCGACGACGACCCCGGCGGGCCTGCCCGAACGGTCTTTGAATACGGCCGCACCGCTTACGACCTCGCGCGAACGCCTTACCATGGAGGCTGAAACCGGTCTCCCTTCCTTCAGGGCCTTTTCGATAAACTTCCCGTCCGCCCGCGCCCAGGAAAGGCCGCCGCGCCCGGCTACAGCCACAAGCTTCTTTTTCCTGGAATAGACCTCGACCATATCCACCCGGTACCTCGCCCTCGCCTTCACGGAAAGCGCATTATAATCGACCGGGTTTTTGCTTCCTGAAAGAGAACCGGCAAGCCGAAGGGCCGATTGCAGGGCGTCCCTGGTCTTTTCCTCCTTGTATGTGCGCGCTATGGAGATGGAGTCCAGGACGGCGCGTTCGATGCGCGGGCCGAACCAGTTCTTTACGCTCCCGGACAGAAGTCCGTTTGCTGCGACGAAAAGCAGGGCAGCCGGGACGATGGACAGACCGATGAAGGCCGCCACCAGCTTTGTCTTGAACCCCGCGCCGAAGGGGCTTTTTTTCTTCTCGAAATATATCTTGGCAAGCTGGCGGCCAATCAGGAGCAGGAGCACAACAAGCAGGATAACATTGACGTTTAAGAGGCCGAGCGTTATCACGTTGCCGAGGAGCGGCCTGTGCTGGCGGGATTTCAGGATTATCTCAACCGCAGTCGCGGCGACGGTCAGAAGCAGAAAACCGGCGATGACGACAAGCGTCCGAAGACCCCTGGAAGGCCCTGGACGAGGCGTTGGCGGGGGAGATGAGTCAGGCATAGACTATGCTCGCTGGTTAAAAAGTGTGTCGATAATACCACAGAGGGGAGAGAAATGCAAGAAAAGCGCTGCATGGCGGGATGTCTGCGAATCGCCTCAGGCCCGCGCCTTAAGGAGTTGCAGGATTTCTTCACCCGGCGAAATAAACCGCGCCATAGGGCATATCATGGCGGTCGGATTATGCCCCCGGAGCGCCTTTTCAAGCTCCGAAACAGCCCCTGTCGGACGGCCCGCAGCCTGCGGATTCAGGACGATTACATCCGCTTTTTCAAGGTTCCGGAGGGCGTCAGGCTTTATCCCGGCCAAATCCCCGTCCGTTACAAAAAACGACACGTCCGGCGTCAGAAGCCTGGCGGCTGCGTTGCCTTCGATTATTACACCCTGCGAGCCGGACCTATAGACCATGTCAAAGGCTATCGAGAGCGCGTCGGAAACGTCTCTCTCTCCGGCGCGCACAAGGATGACTTCCCCCGCCCCCGCCTCTTTTAGCGCCCTTGTGTCCTTGCCCTCGCGCATAATCTCGGCCAGGTCGTCCGTAACGAATACCATCAGGTCTGCATGGCTCACCTTTATCGCGGCGAAACCGGGGAGGATTTTTATCAGAAGTGCCGCCAGGAGCGTCTTTCCGACGCCGCTGTGCGAGCCGGAGACGGTGATTATTCGGGGATGACGGGGCGGGGACAAGGTTTCGTTCATCGGTTTTAATTGAAAAACACCACTGCCTTGAGGGACTCACGTGCCCGCGCGGTAAGCCGGAAGGCGTCTCCGGCGGCCTCCAGGGGGAAGGTATGGGTGATTATTTTTTCAATCGGAATGGCGCCGGCGGAGAGTAGCCGCAGGGCCTCGCGCGTGTCGTCCGGGCCGCAGGAATAGCTCTGTATTATATTGATTTCCTTGAAATAAAGCTTGTTAGGCTCAATTTTAAGCATCTCTCCGGGCGGCGGCGGAGTGAAGAACAAAACAGTCCCTCCGGGGGCCGCACAGGCCATCCCCTGCGCCATTGCAGAGGCGTTTCCAGGCCCAACCACGACCCTGTCCGCAGCGGCTGGAGCCGCCTCGAACTTTCCGGTTAGCGGCTCTTTGCCGACATCCACCACCTCGTCTGCGCCGATTTCCATAGCCTTTTCAAGACGATACGGCACCATGTCCACCCCGGTTATATGCCCCGCTCCCATGTGCCGGGCCAAAGCCACGAAAAGCACCCCCATGACGCCAAGACCGATTATAATCACGCTCTCCCCGGGACGGAGGCCCAGGCGTCTCATGCCCTTTACGACGCAGGCCAGAGGCTCGACAAGCGTCCCGGCCAGAAAGTCCATATTTTGCGGGAGCTTGAGCGTGTCGTGCGAGAGGTTCACGGCGGGTATCTTGACAAATTCCGCCAGTCCCCCCGGCACTATATGCGAGCGTTTCCATGTCCCGCACAGGACATAATCGCCCCGTCTGCACTCCCGGCATTCCATGCACGGCGCATGGTGGTGGACGAATACCCTATCCCCCACCTGGAAGCTGTTAACCCCTTCTCCAAGCTCGACAATTTCCCCCGCAGGCTCATGCCCCAGGACGAGCGGCGCCTTCTTCTCTATATACCACGGCATCACGTCGCCGGAGCATATCCCGCAGGCACCCATCCTGATGAGCGCCTCGCCCGGCCCCACCTCCGGGACGGGCCGCTCCTCTATGCGGATGTCGTTAAAGCTATATAATACGGCGGCTTTCATCTATTATAACATTATCAGTTTCAGTGCATTTTCGATGAATTCCTTCGGGGTTACGATCTGGAGTTTCCGATAGCTTCTAAATGGAAAATGCTTGTTATTGCCGGTAATCAAAAAATCCGCCCCCGCATCCACCGCACACTCTATAAATTTATTGTCAGCGGGGTCATTTGCAATAAGATTTAATCTTGTATTAGATTCTACACGCAGGGCCTCTTTGGACAGGGAGGATAAAACGGATAGCCCGTCATTTCTAATATGTCTGAATTTTTTCCGGTTCAGCACCGCCTCGTATTCTTCAAATATTTCCACGGTCAGGCACAGCCTGATTATTCTCCGCCGGGCAAGTGCCAAAATAAAAGCTGGCAGACCGTCGCGATTAAGCAAGGCCGATACCAGCACATTCGTATCGAGGACGACCTTCAGCATTAAAATGAGGTTATTTTGATTTCCTTTTCCCAGCGATAGTCTTGCGGGCCGCCTGAATTTCAGCTTCTATTTCTTCGCCGGTCGTTTTGTCCAGGCCAGACTCTTGGGCTTTTAAATGAACGCTGGTCAGGATGCTGTCTTCCTTTACGAAATTTTGAAGGTAGTCGTTCACGCTCAGCATGATCATCTTGGGCTTGCCGCGCCTGCTCACGAGAAACCGGGTATTGGTCTTTTCCACTTCGTTGATTACGGAGCCGAAATGGACCCTGGCCTCCAATGCCTCGATTGTTTTGATTGTGGATTTTTGTTTCATATGGCCTCGACGCAACCGATTAATAAACTCATCATTTAATATATAACATCTGCAAGAGGCGTGTCAAAGTAATTTGATCGCTCCCGGCGGCAAAGTTTTGCCTTACCCCAGGAATTCCCGGTT
>JAJYGS010000118.1 GCA_021785055.1 Nitrospirota bacterium
CCGTCGATAAGCAGGTCTTCCTTTTCGTAGACCATGTCGAGCGCCTTGTATTTGCAGAATTCGTAATCCGGCGTAAGTTGTATCGCGAGCGTCGGGCATGCCTCCTCGCACATCCCGCACAGAATGCACCTGCCGAAGTTTATGCGAAACCACTCAGGATACCGTCGCCCGTCGCCCCTGTCGGCGGACTGCATGGAGATGCACGACACCGGGCAGACCGCCGAGCAGAGGTAGCACGCGACGCACCGCTCCTCGCCCTCAGGGTCCCGCGTAAGGACTATTCTCCAGCGCGCCCTTGCGGATAGAGGCTTCTTCTCCTCAGGGTATTGTATCGTCACGGGCTTCCTGAACATCTCCCGGAGAGTCGTGGCAAAGGCCTCGATAAGCCCCTTTAAGAGGCCGGTCGTCCGGCTCATGGATGCCTCCAGTGGAACGCGAGGGCAAGGAAGCCCGTCAAGAGGACATTGGCCAACGAAAGCGGCACAAGGAACTTCCAGCCCAGGTGCATGAGCTGGTCGTACCGGAGCCTTGGGAGCGTCGCCCGCATCCATATAAAGAAAAACGCTATCACCGCAGCCTTGGCGAAGAACCAGAAAAACGAAAGCCACAGCGGCCCCGGCCCGTGCCAGCCGCCCAGGTAGAACGTTACGGCAAGCGCGGACAGCACGATGATGTTCACGTATTCGCCGATATAGAAAAGCCCGAACCGCATCCCGCTGTATTCCGTGTGATAGCCCGCGACAAGCTCGTTCTCCGCCTCGGCAAGGTCGAAAGGTATCCTCCTCGACTCCGCCGCCACGCTCACGAGGAATATTACGAATGCGAGCGGGGAATATACGACAAAAGGCACGCGCGACTGTGCGGCTACGATGTCGTTCAGGCTGAAGGAGCCGGTCAACATTACCGCAGGAACGAGCGCAAGGCCCATGGACAGCTCGTAGGAGATCATCTGCGCGGAACCGCGTATGCCGCCAAACAGGCTATACTTGGACCCGGAAGACCACCCCGCGAGGGCGACGCCGTATACGCCGAGCGACGACATGGCAAGGAAATAAAGCGCGCCGACGTTCAAATCTATTACGGGCATCTGCACCGTAACGCCGTCAATCTTCACGGGCGCCCCGAACGGCACCACGGCAAACGTCAGAAGCACCGTCCCGGCGACGACACCCGGCGCGATGAGGTATATGAACTTGTCCGCCTGGGCCGGCAGAATGTCCTCCTTAGTGATGAGCTTTATGACGTCCGCGAGCGGCTGCAGAAGGCCGAAAGGCCCCACGCGGTTCGGGCCGTAACGGTCCTGCATCCTGGCCAGGAGTTTCCGCTCCGCCAGCACCATGTACGCCGCGAGCGTAAGGGTTACGAAAAGGATAAGGAACGCCTTTATCGTGATAATGAGCCACGGTATGTAGCTGTTCATCCGCGCGCTCCCGTAATTTTGACCGTCTTCCCGGAGAGCGCCGCGGCGTCGGAACCCGTGAGCCTCGGCGCGAACGCCGCGCCGCCGGCGCAGGATGCGCTCGTCTTCAGGACGCATGCGACGCTTATATCTCCAGACGACACATTTACCGGTTCCCCGTCCTCAAGCCCCAGCGCTACAGCGTCTTCGGTATTAATCATGACATACGGTTCCGGCGCGCGAAGCCCTGTCTTGTCGGAGTATGCCGAGATCTCTTCCGTGCCGAACGTCAGATCTACCGCATAAAGGAGCAGCCGGTCAACCGGCTTCAGTCCTTCGCCCGCATCCGGCTTTTCTCCGGCAGGGAACGGCCCGTAAGCCTGAAGCCGGTCTACCGGCCCGGCGGTTATCAACGCTCCCTCGGATTCCGGATAAAGCCCGGCTATGGCCGCGAACCGAGGATCATGCGACAGTGAGGCCCTTATCGCGCTCAGCGTCTCCATCTCGCAGCAATCGAGGCCCATCTCGCGGGCAATATCCCCCAGATATTCCCATGCCGGGAACGACTGCCCTGGAACCTCTGAGGAAAATTCCCTCGGCGGATGAAGTTCAGGCGGCTTGAGCTTAGGCCCCATGTGGTTTACGGGAATGCCGGGGATGTATGCGCGCGAAAAGCCTTGAGCCCGGCCTTCGTTGTTTATAAAAATACCGTCCATCTCGGCATAAGCCGTTGTGGGAAAGAGCACATTTGTGGCATCAACCGTCTCTGTCGGCAGATAGTCCATGACGATGAGCGAATCCAGTTTTTTCAGCGCCCGCGAGGCCCTTTCCTCGCCAAAATATCGCCCCAGGGGGTCTGATTCAAGCGCGATTAATGCCCGTATCGCGCCGCCCTCCATCCCGGACAGTATACCCTCGAAATCCGGGCCTTCGCCGGCCAGGAGCGCCGCCCCGAACGAGTTTGCTGCGGAAAGCGTATAAAAGAGGCCGCAGTTTAATCTCCCGGCGGCCTCCGAGCAGGCGTCTATCGCATCGATACCGGGAATGTCCGTGCCGCAGATTATCAGGGGATTTTTAAAATCCCCGGCTGCTTCATTTAAAATCCCCGTAAGTTTTTCCGCGAACTCCTCCGGCCTTGCCGGTATATGCGTGAAATCAAACGGGAGCTTTACCGGGCGCGGGTCGATTACTGCTATCCGCGCGCCCTTCAGGGCCGCCTGACGCATCATAAGCGCCAGCATCGGCGCCTCGTTTACGGGGTCTGTCCCGACGGCGATTATGAAATCCGAAGACGCGACGTCCATCAGGGAGCGCCTGTTGCCGGAGTTTATATGTGAGGCGGCCCGCCGCTCCTTCCTTTCGCGTGACGGGTCCGCAAAGAAACATATATTTCCCGTATTCAGGAGCGCCGCCAGTTTTTTGAGGGCGAAGTTATTCTCCTGGGACGTGCGCGGCGAGCCGACAAGCGCGACCGAGCCTGGGCCGTATTTTGCGGCGGTATCCGCTATAATTCTCGCTGCCGTTTCAACTGCCTCGTTCCGGCTTCTCTCTTGTCCGTTCACGACGAACTTCCGGGGCCTGTCATGCCTGGAGGCGAACCCGTATCCGAACCGCCCCCTGTCGCAGATGAACCAGCCGTTGACCTTCAGGTTCTCCCGCGCTTTTATAACCATAAGTTCCCGGAGCTTTGCGCCGGGGACAAGGTTGCAGCCCAGCGAGCAGTGCGGGCATATGGACGGCGCGGTCTCAAGCTCCCAGGGCCGCGCCTTGAAATGATACGTCCTGTCCGTGAATACGCCCGTCGGGCATACGTCGGCCAGGTTCCCGGCGAACTCGCTCGTCAGCCAGCCGTCCTTGAACCTGCCGAAGAAGGTCTGGTTAGCGATTCTCTTTGTCCCGAAGTCGTCTCCTCCGGCATAGTCCCGATAGAAGCGGTGGCAGCGGTAGCACTGTATGCACCGGTTCATCTCCTGCTCTATGAACTCTCCGAGATATTGGGAAATATATGTCCTCTTTTTCCCTTTGTAACGCCGGATTCCGTGTCCTCCCGCGATGGTATAGTCCTGGAGGAGGCACATGCCGCCCTCGTCGCAGACCGGGCAGTCGTGCGGGTGGTTCGTCATAAGCCACTCGATTACCATCCGACGCGCGCGCATGGCGTCAGGGTCGGCGGTCTCGACGACCATGCCGTCCTGGGCCTTTATCATGCAGGACACCTGCACGCCCTTTACCGGCCCTTCGACGAACTTCATCGCGCACAGGCGGCACGCGCCGACAGCGCCCATCGCGCTGTGGTAGCAGAAGTGCGGGATGACGATTCCCAGCTTCTTCGCCGCCTCCAAGACGTTTGTCCCTTCAGGGACTTCCACTTCCAGTCCGTCAATTATCAGTTTAGGCATATAAAAATGACACCTGTCGAATCCCCTCGCCCTGTAGTCCCTCTCCCGCGAGGAGAGGGACATTATAGTATTGTGTTTATAAGCCCCCTCGCCCGCCGGGAGAGGGGGTTGGGGGTGAGGGAGTTCCGTTTATCGGGCATCTTTTCAATTTTATATGTTCTTCAACTTCTGGCCGAAACAGCCGCAGCATGCTCCTTACCGGGTCAACCGCGCCCGGCGCGAACGCGCAGAACGAGTTCGGGTAAATCGTCTCACAGTTCTCCTCAAGCACGGAAAGCTCGTCCATCTCCGCAACCCCCGCCTCGATGCGCCGCAGTATATCGTGAACGAACGGAAGCCCGTCGCGGCATGGGGTGCACCAGCCGCAGGATTCCCTTGTAAAGAACAGGAGATTGTTAATCATCGCCCGCACGATGCAGCAGGTGTCGTCGAACACGGTTACGCAGCCGGTGCCCATGCGGGAGCCGACCTTGGAGACCGCATCGAAGTCCATCGGGACGTCCAGGTTATTGGGCGTGATCAGGGGCGTCGAGGCCCCGCCGGGCAGACACGCCTTGAAGGAGTATCCCTCCTGCATCCCGCCGCCGTGCGTCTCGATTATCTCCTTAAGCGGCGTCCCGGTCGGGAGCTCGAAAAGCCCCGGATTTTTTACCCTGCCGGAGATCCCGTAGAGCTTCGTCCCGGCCCCGCCATCGTATGCCGCAAGAGACTTCCATGTGTTTCCGCCCATTTTTATTATATGCGGGATATTTGCCACGGTCTCGGCGTTGTTTATGGTCGTGGGCCTCATCCAGAAGCCCTTCGAGGCGGGGTAGGGGGGCTTCGAGCGCGGATTGGCCCGCCTGCCTTCCAGCGCGTTCATAAGCGCCGTCTCCTCGCCGCACTCATACCGGCCCGCGCTCCTGTGCACCGATATTTCCATGGAAAACCCGCTCCCCAGGATGTCTTTGCCGATAAAACCCGCGCCCTTCGCCTCTTCTATGGCCACATTCAGCGCCCGCGCGGCCTCGCAGTATTCGTAGCGGATGAAGATATATCCCTTTCCCGCGTCCGTGGCGTAGCCGCTTATAAGAAGGCCCTCGATTACCTGGTGCGGGTCTCGCACCATCAGGAAGCGGTCCTTGAACGTCCCCGGCTCCATCTCGTCCGCGTTTACAAGGAAATATCTGGGGCCGGGGCTTTTCCTGTCGGTGAGGCTCCACTTCTTCCCTGTGGGGAAGCCCGCTCCGCCGCGGCCACGGAGACCTGAGTCGATGACGGCCTTTATCACTTCGTCGGGCGCCATCTTAAGCGCGGCGCGCAGGCCCGCGTATCCGCCGGAGGCCTCATATTCCTTCAGAGACGCCGGTCGGCCCAGATGGAAATTCTTTGTGAGCAATGGCTGAAACATAAAAAAAGAAATTCATTAATGGATGAACGTACTTTTGGCGACCGAGCTGGTAAATGTTGGCGAAGCCGAGCGGACATGGCAGAAACTGTCTGAGCGAAGCGAGTTTTTCTGTCATAGCGAGCGAGCCTTACATTTACCCGAGGGAGCCAACGGGAGTGAATCCATTATTAATTTCTATATCCTCTCCTTTTCCAGAATTTCGTCAATCCTCTCCGGCGTGAGGTTCCCGTATAATTTCTCGCCCACCATCATCGCCGGGGCGACATGGCATGCGCCGAGACAGCATATCGGGAGCAGTGTGAACGCCCCGTCCGCCGTCGTTTGGCCTATGTCGATTCCGAGCTTCTTTTTCAGATAATCGAACATGTTCTCCATCCCCATGACCCAGCACGAGATGCTGTCGCAGACGAAGATGACCTTCCTGCCGACGGGTCTTCTGAAGATGAGGTTGTAAAACGTCGCAAGCTCCTCCACCTTTATCACCGGCACGCCTGCAATATCCGCGACGGCCTCCGCCGCCTCGTCCGAGAGGTAGCCATAAGCGCTCTGGGCCTCGTGCATGAGGTCAACCAGCGCCTCCTCCGGGTGTTCCAGGGAGGAGACATATTCGCGGAGTTCTTTTATGCGGTCGTCGGATAACATTAGGCTTACCTGTCTATGTCGGCCATGACGTAATCCAGCGCGCCGACGACGGCTATCAAATCCGAGATGAACCAGCCCCTGACGAGCATCGGCGTCATCTGCATGTGCGGGAACGACGGCGCGCGCACCCGCACCCTGTATGGATAATTCAAGCCGTCCGAGACGACGTAGTAGCCGTATTCTCCCTTCGGGGACTCTATGCTGAAATACGCCTCGCCCTTGGGCGGCGTAAGGCCGCGCGTCACGTTCACGAAGTGGTGTATGAGGCTCTCGATGTCGTGCAGGGTGTCCCGCTTCTGCGGTATGCAGTAGCGGTAGTCCTCCGAGATCCACCGGCCCGGCGGCATCCCCTTCGCCGCCTGTTCGATTATCCTGACGCTCTGACGCATTTCCTCAAGCCGGACGAGGTAGCGGTCGTAGCAGTCCCCGGTATTTCCTACGGGCACGTCGAAGTCGAAGGACTCGTAGCCTGAGTACGGCATTTTTTTCCTTAAGTCCCATTCCAGGCCGCACGCCCTGAGGTTCGGCCCCGTCATGCCCCAGTCTATCGCCTGCTCAAGCTCCAGGCCGCCGATGCCCTTCGTCCTGGCCTTGAATATAGCGCTGTCGGTCAGGAGCCTTGAGTATTCCGTTATCCTGGACGGAAACTCGCGGACGAAATCGTCCACCATCTCTTTCCAGCCTTCGGGCAGGTCGTCGGCGACCCCGCCTATGCGGAACCATGACGGATGGAGCCTGCCGCCTGTGATATGCTCGACTATGTCCATTATCTTTTCGCGGTCGCGGAAGCAGTAGAATACCGGGGTCATTGCGCCGACGTCGTGCGCGAATGTACCAAGCCAGACAAGGTGGCTCGAAATCCTGAAGAGCTCGCAGAGCATCACGCGGATATACTGCGCGCGTTCCGGGACGTTTACGCCAAGGAGCTTCTCCACGGAGCCAAGGTAGGCCATGTTGTTGTTTGCGCCGATGAGGTATTCGACGCGGTCGGTATAAACGATGTATTGATGCCAGGACTGCCGCTCCCCGGTCTTCTCCGCCGCGCGGTGGTGGTATCCTATGTCCACCGCCATGTCGAGGATCTCCTCGCCCCGGAGTTTAAGCGCGTAGCGTATAATCCCGTGCGTCCCGACGTGGTGCGGGCCAAGGTTCAGGTATGCGACGTCGAACTCCTCGTCGCCGCCTTTGTCCCGGCTGAAATAGTCCTTTATGTCCCGAGGCTCGTGCCGGGCCGCGTCGTCTCTCGTATACGGTTTCATGTCCGTCGCCCGGTAGGGGTGAGATTTCCTTAGCGGATGGCCCTCCCAGTCGTCCGGCATGATGAGTCTTTTTAAGTACGGGTGGCCCTCGAAGCGTATCCCGAACATGTCGTAGGCCTCGCGCTCATACCAGTTGGCCGACGGCCATATACCGGTTATGGACGGCACGGAAGGAGCGTCTCCCGACAGTTCGGACTTTATCCTTATGTGCCCTGGGACGTCATAGGAGAAAAGCGTGTGAACCAGCGTAAAGTCTTTATACTTTGCCCTGTCCCCGTTGCCGGTCGACCGGCAACGGGCGGACTCGTCCACGGCGGTCAAGTCCTCAAGCCTCTGGAACCGTACCGGGGCCCTTTTTTTAAGGTATGCAAGCACGTCCGGGATACGCTCCGGTGGAATCTTAATCGCCGCCATGTCGGAGGCCAGGGCGTCTTCTTTGACGGTGTCGGGGCCGAATTCCTGCTTCAAATTCTCAATAAGCGCGGAAATATTCTCAGGTATGGGCACTTTTGCCGATGGCGGAGTCCACATATGCGGCGCGCGGCTTCCCCACAGCCGTGGCGGAGTTACTTCGGTCCCGCGCATCTTTGTCCCTTCGCAGCCGGGGCCTCTGCCGTCCCTGGACTTCGTTTTTCCGTCCACGAGCGGCCCGCCCGCAGTCCCCTGGCTCCCGCCCTTCATGTGCAGGACGGGGCGAATGGGCTTTTCTTCCCTCGTTATCTTCTCCTGGAGCATTATAAGGGCTTGTAGAACTTCTTCCGGGCGCGGCGGGCATCCTGGGATGTAGGCGTCCACGGGCAGTATCTGGTTAATCCCCTGCACGACGCTGTAGACGTCGTACATCCCGCCGGTGTTGGAGCACGACCCCATCGACACCACCCAGCGCGGCTCGGCCATCTGCTCGTAGAGCCGGAGGATGGACGGGGCCATTTTCTTGAATACCGTCCCGGCGACGAACATGACATCCGCCTGCCGGGGCGAGCCTCTGAGCACCTCCGCGCCGAAGCGCGCGATGTCGTAGCGTGGCGTTGCGGTGTTTGTGAACTCGATGAAGCAGCAGGAAAGCCCGAAGAACATAGGCCAGAGGCTGTTCTTCCGGCCCCAGTTCAGGCCGTAGTTCAAGACGTCCTCGACGGACGCAAGCGCTATGCCGCCGGAAGACTGCCTGCCGCCGATGCCACTATTCAATGCATCACCTCTGTCTTGAGCAGCCGCGTCCGAAGCCGGTCTACCGGCCTCTCGGCCCCCACTGAAGCCCTTTCTTTTTCCATATGTAGACAAGTCCTATCAGGAGCGCTCCGATGAAGAAGGAAATATATTCGAATCCCTGCCAGCCCAGCAGGTCGAAGGCGACGGCCCAGGAATACACGAAGACCGCCTCAAGGTCGAATATTATGAAGAATATCGCAACGAGATAGAACTGCACGGGGAGCCTGAGGCGCGCGCTGCCGGTCGGGATTACGCCGGACTCGTAGGGCATGTCCTTCTCCGGCCCCGGCCTTCTGCCGCCCAGCCAGGTGGTGAGGAACATCAGGATTCCCAGGATGACGAGCACCATCAGGGCGTAAACGCCGAAAGACGCAAGCTGGGATAGTCCCGTCGGCCTCTCGCCGGAAAGGCCGGCAGACCCGCTTCCCGCAAGCAGGCCCGTGCTTAAGCTCATTCCCGCCTTCCCCGCCTGCGCAACGGCGCTCAAGAACATGTCAGGCCCTCAGTGGTTACGTATGCCGATGGCCGTCATTCCCGCGAAAGCGGGAATCCAGGGGCCTTCGTAACTTATGCATATCTCGATAAAATCTACCGGCATGAGAGGTGTTTGTCAAGAAAATGCGATAGCTTCAGACAAAAAAGGAGGGGCGGTTCGCCCCTCCAAGGAGTGCATTTTCATGTAGGGCCGCGATTTACCAAAGCCCGCGGGCGCAAGTTAATTGCGCCCCTGCAATAATTAGAATATGATATTGAGACCTAACTCATAGGAATTTTCTTCGAGATAGCTGCTGTATGTGATTGCGTTACCGGCGGAGCTTTCCGTAAGGGCTTTCTTGAAAGCGTGCACGTAGCCAAGGTTCACGGAGACCTTCTTGTTCAACTTCACGCCAAGCCCGGCGGTCAGATGATTCTCCGGGAACGCGGGGAAGCCGACGATTCTGAAGCCTTCATAAAGCGCGGTGGGGGTTTTCGTGCCCTGGACGGTCGTAACGCCGTTTGGGTTCCAGCCGTTATGCGCCTTCACAGGGTTTCTGCCGTAGTTGTAGCCCACCCGGAGCGCAAGCCAGTTCAAGGGCTTATACTGGACACCAACCGCCGTGACGTACTGGTCTCTCCAGTCGAAGTCCTTGTAGCCGTCGGCGTCGGCCCAGTTAAGCCACTTCTCGTCAACTTCAACCAGGAGCTTGTTAGGTATGACGTCGTAGCCTGCGCCCAGCACCACCTGCTGCGGCTGTTCGAGCTTCAGGGTATCGTAGGTTGTGCTGCCAAAGGCCGCATCGAAGTTATATACCCTCCTGTACCGGTTCACCTGTGAGCTCTGCCAGGTGACGCCGATGGAGAGCGGGTCGATGGGCTTGTATATTGCGCCAAGCTGCGTGCCGTAGCTGAAGGTGTGCGCGGAACCCTCTCCCAGGTCGAGCTGTGCCCAGTTTATCTGGAGCGCCGCGCCGACGGAGAGGTTCGGGAGTATCCTGTAAGCCAGGTTCGGCGAGAACTTCATGAGTTGGAAGTCAGTCTTTATATCGAACGCCCCCACGCCCGAATTCTTTAATGCCGTGTCTTTGTAGTCCACGCCCAGGCCGCTGACGCCGTAGGCTGCAAGGCCGAACCTCAAATCAGGGGTAATCGGGGTATAGATACCTATGGCAGGGAAGGCATATGGAAGGCCTTTGGCCTCGCCGGTGACGCTCCTTGCTGGCAGCGGAGACCCGGTGGTTACCGTGGCCTGCCTGTTAGGTACGAAGAGCGTCGCCGCGAAATCCACCTCGGAGGACTGGCAGGGGATGTAACACATGGCGGCGGGGTTGCCGAAGACCGCCGTGATGGCGTCCTGGGGCGCGGCTGCGCCGACACCGCCCATGGAACGCGAGATAGCTCCGACACCGATGATATTGTCGCCGTTAGTGGCGAAAGCGGGAACCGAGAAGCACAGCACGGCCAGAATTGCCGCAAAAGCAAAAAACTTCCTCATTCTCTCCTCCCTTCGGTTATGGCCCTCAGGTGTACGCGGGAGCCTTCCCGTGCCATCTTAAGACCCATGTAAGTAGGTATCCCCCGGTTTAGACGAACAGCGGGATCTGCGCGCCGGCGGCGAACTCCAGGTACATAGCCGCCCCGCCGAAAGCCACCCCGTCAATGAAATCGGACTGTTTCATCCCGAAGAGGTCGATGGTCATCTGGCAGGCGATCATCTTCACGTCCGACATCCGGCATATCTCGATTAGCTTCGGTATCGGCATGACGTTGTGCTTCTTCATCATGCCCTTCATCATCATCGTGGCCATGGACGGCATGCCCGGCAGGGTGCCCAGGAAGCCCTGGAAAAGCCCCGGCATACCCGCGTTGGCATGCGGGAAGACCTTCAGGTTGTGCATCCTCTGCTTGTGTATTATGTTCAGGCCGTAAAAGGTGAAGAATATCTGCGCCTCCATATCGAGCGCCGCCGCCGCCGTCGCCAGGATTAGCGGCGGATAGGCCATGTCGAGCGTGCCCTTGGAGGCGATTATGGCAATTTTTGAAGTTTCTTCGGACATTTTGGAGACTCCTTCCCTGAAAAACCGCGGTTAAAACAAAAAACCTTCCCCAAGGCCTTCACGGGCCAAGAGAAAGGCTTCCCGGCCTTTCTATAAAAGAGCCTCCGTCATGAGAGGCGTAAGCAGATTATATCAGTTCGGCGGCGGTGATTATCGACTGGGCGATCTTTTCCATGGAGACGTTCGAGTCCCTGGAAAGCTTCTGAATCCTTAGAAAAGCCTCTTCCTCGTTTAAGGAGTTTCTCTTCATAAGGATACCCTTCGCCCGCTCGATAATCTTCCTTACCCTGAGCGCTTCCTTACAGTCACCGACCTCTTCCCTCAGGGCCTGGCACTGCCTGAAACGCGATATTCCGAGTTCTACTGAGCCAAGCAGGTTCTCCCTCGTAAGCGGCCCGAAAAAATGGGCCGAAACGCCGAACCCGTCGGCCCTTACGGCGTCGGAGAGCTGCTCGAAGTTATAGTGCATCACTACCGGGACGGGGCGCTCGGAGATGAACCTCTCGACAATCGAAAGCGGCTCGCCCTCCGGTAATTCCTGGCCATCCAGGACGATTACGTCCGGATCCGCCTTCCCCGCCATAGCCAGCGCGCCAGAGAGGTCGTGCGCCGCGGTGATTTTCGTATATCCTTCTTTTTTCAGTAAACCCGTAATCTTCCGGCAACGCGCCGGACTGCCGATAATCAGGAACTTGCGCGTCATTCTCACCTGCTTAGAACTTCAGACTGTAGATAGCCAAGGCTGTCGAACTCCCTGTAATTGCAGAACAAACCCGCCCCCACGCGCAATCACAGGATTGTAACTTTTGTCACAGTCCGACACCAATATAGTATTTTTGAACGATATTGTCAAGATTCTTTATTTCTGGGCCGTACCCATATCCGGGACAGTGCCCATATACGGTGCAAGCGACTGCTCCAACTCCGGCGCGTACCGCACCGCCTTGACGAATTCCGATTGCGCCAGGGGAGAAAGCCCTATCTGCATATATCTTCTGCCGAGGTCCGCATGTATGTAGCCGTAGATGCTGACGGCCTTCGTTTCGTCTAAATCAAGGGCCATTTTCGGGTATGGAAGCCCCCTTGTCACAAGGTACGACCATTCCCTGAAGTTCTCGTCGGCAAAGTGATTTTTATCGAATTTACGATACGTTATCCCATACGGGTATACCTTGTACGGCATGGATATGGAATATCTCGATGAATAATCGAAGCAATACGGCCTGTCCGGGTTCAGGTCTATTATCTGCCTGATGATGTCGGGCGGGTCGCGGAAGTCCTCCGGGATTGTCAAAAGCTGCGGGATCCCGGCCACGCCGTTATAGTTCCGGAGCATGCGGTAATCCTGCATCTGCGAAGGGTCTCCAAGCGTCGGGGCCTCGCGGCTTATGCTTTCAAGGAACCACCGAAGCGGCAGATGCGGCGTATGGACGAGCAGGACGTCCGGTCGCTTCCTCTCCACGTCCTGGAGATACCACATGGGGAAGGCCCCGGAATCGCCCCAGGTGAAGAGCACGGAGAACTGTGGCGCGAAGTTAAGCTCCGCGTTGCCCATGTCGTATGCGACAAAATTGTCGCTCCGATCGTTCTCCCAGTAATGCGCCCTAAGCTCGGAGGCGGGATACAGGATAACCAGGAGCGCTATCAGGGTGGACAGTATCAGGTTTTTCGGGCGTATCTTGAGTGCCGTGTATATCGCGCCGCCCATGATTACGCAGAGGAAGATGTACACGGGAATGTAGAACTGCTGCAGAAGGAATATGTTCTCCTCAGGAGGGTTGCCGCCGATGATGACGGCGGCGACGAGGAGGACGGAGCCGGATACGAGCACGGTGAAATTGCGCCAGTCCCTCTTGAAATGGCCCCAGAGGCCGATGAGGATAATGGGAATGCCGGCCCAGGTGAACTCCCGGACGAGGTTGAAGCTCTTCATCTGGTCCCAGAAAAGCTTCCAGCTCCTCTCGCCGCCGACCGTCGGATAGCCCTCGCGGTTGTATATCCACTTGAACTGCTTCCAGTCCGTGCCGAGGCCCCAGTTTATGAGCGGAAGCCTCGACGCCCGAAGCGGCACGTGCAGGTATATGGAATGGCCCAGCGCTATGAAGAAGAGCATTATGAGGAGGGTTTTGATATGGAGCCTTCTTAGGAGCGCCGCGGGTGATTTGGAAGAGCCCTTCTTCAGGAGGTCCTTAAAGTCGTAGAACACGCTTCCGTCCACTATCAGGATGTAGAGTATGTAGATCGGTATCAGGATGAATTGGGAGATATGAACGACCAGGGCGATGCCGAAGATGAACGCGATGGTGTAGAGATACGCCAGGGAGTGCCCGCCGCCCGCCTCGCCCTCCTCCAGCCGGGCGCGCCGCCAGCGTATGAGGAGCATGAGGATGCACGCCACGACGAACGCGTTCATGGTGTAGAATTTCGATACCACCGACCATGCCCAGAGGTTGTAGGAGAACGCGAAGGAGAGCGCGGCGAGGATGCCTGCGATGTCTGCGAACGTAAGTTTGTTGAATAGAACGAACCTCTCGTTGTCCTTGTCGATCAGCATCGCGCGGGTGATGTAGTATATCATGACGGACGTCATGGAGGCGAAAAAGGACGACATGAGGTTTACCCTGAAGGCTACGTTCCCCAGGGGCAGGAACGTGAAGAGCTTGCCGAGGGTTACGTATACCGGGTATCCGGGCGGATGGGCGACGCCCAGGGTATACGAGCCGGCGATCATCTCTC
>JAJYGS010000161.1 GCA_021785055.1 Nitrospirota bacterium
CGCAAGACTCCCGGTATCGAGATTGTCCACAAGCTCCTTAGTCTTCTCCGACACGTCAACAAGGTTATTGTAGAGCTTCGGGTTGTTCACGAGCCGGCCCAGGCTTCCCTTGCCCTTCCCGGCGCTTTGGGTAAGGCTCTGGAGGCTCTCCGAGGCCGAGGCCAGCCGCTCGTAAAGCCTTGGGTCCTTGAGCATGAGCCCGAACGTGCCCTTGCCGTTGTTCACCTCGCCCAACATCTGCCTGAGCTGGCCCAGGACGGCGTTTATGCTCTCAAGCCCGGAGGCCGCCCCGGTTATTACGGAAGACAACCGGGTCTGCTGGACGTTCTTAAGCACGGAGCCGGGCGGCAGGACGGCATATTGCGGACTGCCGATGGATATGTCAATATATTTATCGCCGAGAAGTCCGATGGTGCGTATTGTAACAAAGGAGTCCTGCCGTATCCTGTCCATGTATTTCTTCTGTATGCTGAGCTTCACGACCAGTTCCCTGTCGCTCGGGTTTACCGGCAGCATAATGTCCTGCACGTTGCCTACCTCTATGCCCGCAAGCCTGACGATGCTCCCTATCTTAAGCCCGTATGAGTTGTTCATCCGCACGTAGAGCGTGTAGTGCCTCGTGAAGAACGACGTCCTGCCGCCCACCTGGAGTATCCCTATTGCGAGCAGGATGAACGCTGTTATTATGACTATCCCGGTCTTCAGTTCCGACCAGGACATGCTCCTGCTACTCTTCATCTCAAGCCTCCGTCTGCAAAGTCCCTTCGTTCGCCGCGCGCGAGGTCCGCGCAGCCCGAATGGTCTATGAACTCCCTCACGCACTCCGTGCCGGTCTTCACAAGCCCTTCCGTTCCTCCGATGTAGCAGACCGCGCCGTCGTGCAGAAAAGCGGTATAATCCGCAACCTCGAACGCGAGCGGGATGTCGTGCGTTACCACGACGGAGGTGACGCCCTGTTCCTCTTTCAGCCGCTTTATCAGGTTCGTGATGTTGCGGGAATTAAGCGGGTCGAGCCCAGCCGTCGGCTCATCGTAGAGCATTATGGCGGGCGAGGCGACAATGCCCCGTGCGATGGCGACGCGCTTTTTCATTCCGCCGGAAAGCTCGGAAGGCATCTGGTCTATCGAGTCCTCCAGTCCCACGAACCGGAGGCTCCTGCGGACTTTCTCCTCCGTCTCTTCCGCGGAAAAGCCGCCTTTTTCCATGAGCCTGTATGCCACGTTCTCGCCGACGGTCATGGAATCGAAAAGCGCCCCGGCCTGGAAGACCATGCCCATCCTGGCGCGCACCCGCAGAAGCTCTTCCTCGGAGAAGTCCGTAATGTCTTCCCCGTCAACGAATACGCGCCCGGAATCCGGCTTAAGGAGACCCAGTATGAGCCTCAGCGCAGTCGTCTTCCCGGAGCCGGACGCTCCCAGGATAACGCCCGTCTCGCCTTTTCTTAAGTGAAAGCTCACGTCCTTAAGGATCTCGGAGCCGCCGAGGCTAAGGAATATGTTTTCCAATCGTATCACAGGTACACAAACACCTTCGTTAAAAAGAAGTCTACCACCAGAATCGAGATGGAGGAGTATACCACGCTCTGGGTGGTGCTCCTGCCGACGCCCATCGTGCCGCCGTGCGTCCTTAAGCCCTGGTAGCTCCCTACCATCGCTATGATGAAACCGAAGAACACGGGCTTCACCAGCCCCAGCATTATGTCGTGCAGAGACAGTATGTCGAACGACGACCGCCAGTAGAACATCGGGTCGATATTGAACTGGCTCACGGCGATGAAAAAACCTCCCGCCATCCCGACGGAGTCCGAGATTATCGTCAGGAGAGGCAGCATCAGCATGCAGGCGACAAGCCTCGGCACGACGAGCTTCTTTACCGGGTCCGAGCCTTCGACGCGCATAGCGTCTATCTGCTCGGTATCCACCATCGAGCCTATCTCCGCCGCTATGCCGGAACCCACCCTACCCGCGACCATCAGCGAGGAAAGCACCGGCCCAAGCTCCCGGACCATCGAAAGGGCCACGAGCTTGCCTATGTATATCGTCGCGCCGAATATCGAGAGCTGTATTGCGCTCTGGAGAGAGAGCACCATGCCCGTAAAAAGACCCGTCAGAAGAATAATGGGAATCGAGCCGACGCCTATCTCGTCCATCTGGAAGAGTATCTCGCCAAGGTAGCGCGGCCTTTTAAAAACACCCGATACGGCCTTGCGCGAAAGACCGTAGAAGTCCTGCACCCTGAACGCCAGGCTTTTCGCCCGGCCTTCTATGAAATCGGCGGGATTCTCAGGCAGGTCGAAAGGCAGCGGCATAAAAATTACTCCTTTATCAGGACTGCGCGCGCGGGCGCCCCGTCCCCGCCGATTATCCTGATCGGAAGGCACGCCAGGGTATAGTCCCCCGCTTCCACGTTCGAGAGGTTCAACCCTTCGACTATGACTATGCCGTTACCGAGAAAAAGCCTGTGCACGGCGTGGTCAGCGCTATGGAATTTCTCTATGGAAAGATAATCTATCCCGACGAGTTTTACGCCCCGCTCCTTCAGAAAATCCGCCCCGTCGATTGTCAAGTGCGCGAAGTCCTTCCGAAAGACCGGCTCCTCGCAGAACCTTGAGTTCCCGGTCTTAAGCAACACGCGAACCGCCCCATCGACGCCCGCGCCTGCAAGAAAATTTCCGTCTATTTCGTTAACCTGCGCCTCGATTACCCTTGCGGGGCCAATGAGGACGTCGAGC
>JAJYGS010000046.1 GCA_021785055.1 Nitrospirota bacterium
ACGGGAAGTTCGGGTCTATGCCGGTAAAATTGACGTATTTGTTCGTGGACGGAACGCCGACGTTTCTGTTGTGAGCCTCGCCCGCCGAATTGTGGCAGGAAAGACAGAAGATGGTATAATCATCCGCGGTGCCGTCGTTATGATTAAAGTTGTTCGGTAGAAATGTGCCTTTGTTTACGTCGTGGCAGGCGCCTGTCCCAGGAGCACATCCTGCACCAGTGTAGCCGGGGCGATAGTCGGAATGCGGCGGGTCCGTATTCGCACTGGCGGAGGTAAACCAGCCAAATAAAAGGATGGCCGTTATTAACAGGCCTGATTTGAGTATCCTTAACATTTTGGATTAGTACCATTGCAATAATTATTCCTGAGTAATTTATTTTTTGTAATTCTGTAACTTAGAAGGGAAATTATTCTTAATGAATGAAACTTGGTAAAATAAATCACAATTAATAATAGTGAATTTGAGCGAAAAGACTCAAGTATCTGGCAATATGTTGCGCAGATTAACTCATTTTGATAATTGTAGTTTAAGTTTATTTGAACTTGATATTTTAAGGGCGGGGATTAGGGAGGCGGTTTAAAAACATTTTTTTCATTCGTCCAATATGGAACCGTCTTTCATGTGATACACGCGGTCGAACCCTTCGACCATCCTGACGTCGTGCGTGACGACGATTACGCCGACGCCGCGTTTTTTCGCAAGATTCTTAAGGAGCGCAACGACCTTTTTCCCTCGGTCGGTATCCAGCGCCGCCGTCGGCTCGTCCGCAAGTATAAGGCTTGGCCCGTGCACGAGAGCGCGGGCTATGGCGACTCTCTGAGCCTCGCCGCCGGAAATTGTTGCAGGGAAATTTCCGGCGCGGTGCGCGACTTCGAGATAGTCCAGAAGCTCCATCGCCTTGGTTTCCGCTTCTTTACGCGGAGTGCCTACAAGCTCGGAGGCGATAACCACATTTTCGAGGACGCTCAAAAAAGGTACCAGGTTGTGCGCCTGGAATATGAACCCCATCTTTTCGCGCCGAAGCCGTCTTAAGTCGCGTTTTTTCCAGCCACCGGTTTCATATATTTCCTCACCCCTGATGAATATCTTCCCCGCAGTCGGCATGACTATGCAGCCAAGGCACATCAGCATGGTGGTCTTTCCTGAACCAGAAGGGCCCAGTACGGCGGAGACCTCCCCCTCGTGCAATATCATATTCGCATCCGCGAGGGCTACGACTTCGGTCTCCCCGGAGCCATAGACCTTCCTCAGGTTCTCAAGGCGGACTACCTCGTTGTTCATCATCAGCCTCCAAGCGCATGAGCCGGATCGACCTTCAGGGCAGAACGGACGCCCGTGAAACTGGCTATCACGCATATTAGCATTACTATCACGAAAAGGGCCTTAAGATCGAAAGGCACAAGGACGACCCGTCTTGGGAAATATTTATACGTCAGGTTGATGATAGCGTAACCTATCCAGTATGCGAAGAATCCAAGCAGCAACGACTGCTCGACTATCAGCCTGACGATCGTCCAGTCGGGAGCGCCTATAAGCTTAAGCGTGGCGATTTCCCTCATCTTGTCCATGGTCTGCGTATATATGACGAGGTTTATTATCGCCATCGAGACGATGAGCAGGATTATGCGAAACAGCCCAAGTTGCATTTTGGCTTTCGCGACCAGCCCCATGGTCAGGATAGTCTCCTGCTCCGGGACGGTAAAGGCCCGGTAGTGTTTCCATCTCTCCACGGCGGCGGCAATCTTGCTTACCGGGTATCCCTTGCTCACCTTCAGGACGACAGCGTTTACTATATGCGTATCGTTTGAGAGCGCGTCGGCAATCTTTCCCTCACCCGCGCCCTGAGGTAGAAGTCCGGACAGCTCTTCCTTGAGTCTTTCGCGGTCATTCCTTATGGCTTCGTTGTTTTTCTGGAACTGCACCTTTTGCGCATCGGCAAGCGTCATGTAAACAACGGGGTCGCCCGAAGGGGAGACCACATTCCCGGTCAGGCCTACAACCGTGTAAGTGTCCTGGCCAAGGGTAAGTTTATCGCCGAGCCTAAGGCCGGATTTAAAGTTCGCCACCATGTCGTAATGGCGCCTTAATATCGGCCTCCCCGCGATGATTTCCGAAGGGCCGCCGAACCTGAGATTCGGGTCGTAGCCGATGATAAAGAGCCGGTTTGGTTTGCCCTTCCAGTTTATCTGAATGGTCTGGAACGACAGCGCGCCGGTATCGGAAACGCCAGGCAGCACTCCGAGGGTGTGCTTCAGGTCCTCCGGTATCCTCGACTCTTCGGCAAAAGGTCCGTTTGTATCTTTTTGAACTACCCATATGTCCGCGCCGGTATTTTTGACTATCAGCGTGGCGTCGTCAACGAACCCGCGGTATATACCTCCCATGGCCATCACGACCATCAAAAGCATCCCGATGCCAAGGCAGGTGAATATGAACCGCCTTGGGCTGTGGCTTATATCTTTTACCGCGAGGTCTATCATTATCTGCCGCCTCCGGATGGCGCGGGGACAGGTTTTATTCTCGCGCCGTCTTTGAGCTTTGCTTCGAGGCCGTGGTCAAGAAGGATTACTTTTTCGTTATCGCCAAGGCCGGGCGTCTCAGCGTAGTCGTGTGTCCATATACCGATTTTTACCGGCACAAAATGCGCCCTGTCTCCCTTGGCGACGAATACGCCTTCCTTTCCGTTTCTGACGGTAACGCAGTCGGACGGCACGGACAGGCAGTCTTTTTCGCGGCCCTTTACATATACGTCCGCCTGCTCGCCCAGGTGCAGGACGCGCTTGTTATTAAGCGGAAAGTGGACGTCCACCTCCATCTCTTCGGTCACCCTGTCGGATTCCTCTCCGATGCGCTCTACTCTGCCGGTTACGGGATGTTTCCTGTCCGTTCTTAAGAATATCCTGGAGGGATTGCCCATGGCTATTCCTCCACCCTGCGCTTCGTCAATGTTAGACTTTACCCATACCGTATCGGGATCGGCTATATGGAATACCGGCGTTCCGGGAATTACGGCGTCCCCTTCCTCAACATCCCTGCTGACAACCACGCCGTCCATGGATGCCCTGACGAAAGAATCCGCGAGCTTTGCCCTGGCGTAGTTCGACGAGGCAGCCTGCGCCCTGGTATCGTGTCTCGCGGCCTGAAGTGTATTTTTCACGCGCTCCATGTCGGCCTTTGCAGCAGCCTTCTGGGCCTTTAAGTCGTCTCTTTGCCGCATGGCCTCGTCGTATGCGTCCTGCTTTTCGTCAAGGTCCTGCCGCGCCACGATTCCTCTCTTAAAAAGCTCCGCGTATCTCTTGAGTGTCTGTTTCGCGAGTTTCATGGCAGCCTCTGACTTCTGAAGGGCGGCGTCCGCGGCTTCCGAGGCCGCCCGCGCCCGCGCGAGGTCGTCCTTTGCCGCCGCTTCCATGGATAGGCTTTTCTTATGCGTGTCCGAAGCCTGTTTTACGAGGGCCTGGAGGTCGTCGCTTTCGAGGACTGCAAGGAGCTGTCCTTTTTTCACGACATCGCCCTGGTCTACATACAGCTTTGTTACCCTGCCGGTAATTTTGCTGCCCTCCGATACGAGAACCCTGGCCTCGACCGTGCCGGTTCCAAAGACCTCCTGGACAAGGTGGCGCCTTTGCGGGGAAACATACTCCGCGCTGGTCGGCGAGAATATTTTTATTGCGACGGCTGCCGCCCCAAGGACGATGGCCGCGCCGACTATAAGCTTTTTCCTTGAAATTTTCATGGTTGCCCCTGTTTCCTGATCATCCGGTAGAAATTCACCCAAAGACGCCTGCCCTCTTCCTTAAGCGAAAAAGAAAACCCCGCGAGCGACCACCTCATTGCGGTAAACTGCATCATCCCAAGGTATGTGCGCGCGGTCTCCGCCGGCTTGATGTCCGGCTTAAATGATCCGTCTTTAATGCCCTCATTCACCACTGATTCTATGGTGGAAATATATCCGCTTATTTTTCTTGCCATCTTGTCCCTCAGCGCCGGATATTTTATGTGCATGTCCTCGGAAAACATCAGCCTCGGCATCCCGTTTCTCTGCTCGACCTCTCTTATATGGCTTGCCATGATGAGCCGAAGTTTCTCCTCCGGCGGAATCTTCTCTACGGCGAGCGTCGACGCCTTGTCCATGAGAACTTCCCCGATTTCGTCTACGACCGAGGAGAGGATTGCCTCTTTGCCGTTAAAGTGGCGGTAGAGATTTGACTCCGACATCCCAAGCCTTTCGGCCAGCCTTGCGGTAGTCAGGCCGCTTGGGCCAAGCTCGCCGATTACGGCGATTGCCGTGTTAACGATCTCCGCCTGCCTGATTTTCGTGCCCTTCTTCTCCACGCACTTCTCCATGTGAGCAATTGCTCACATAATACCCGGCGGCAAAAGCGTTGTCAAGATTTTTAATGGGAAATTATTACGTTAAGGAAAGGCCGCCGGATTGACCGGATTTTCGGTATTTACGATTTAAGGCACGATTTTGCGTCTAACCTGGTTCAAAACGGTCAACGGCTATACCACGTCCAATCCCTATTAAGACATCGTGATGGATGAATGACGCAGAGTTATGCTAATCTGCGGGTAGACGATTTAAGGAAAACTGTTGCAGTTTTATGAATAGGAAGCGCAAAAGGGGGCACAATATTGGTGTACCCTGAGCTTTTTGCTTCTGTAAGTCCTTGATTTGGTTGGCGTCCCCCGGGGGATTTGAACCCCCGTCGCCGCCGTGAAAGGGCGGTGTCCTGGGCCTGGCTAGACGAGGGGGACGGATTTTGGCGTGCTCGTAACTATACAGAAAGTCAAGACTTCCTGTCAAGCCATATTTTTTAAAAAAGCAGGGGGATTAATTGAAAATGCGCTTTCGCCATTCCATCGGTTCCACTTTAGGTTCTATTAAAATACTTTAATCTATTGAGAATTATTGCGATTTTGTGCTAAAATTTTAAATATAGGGTTGGGAAGGGAAGGTAGAGCCATGAAGGGTGTTGCGGAGCTTAAGAAACCAGGGAAATGGCGCAGGGAAAGGCCGCATGGGAAACATAATCCCGGCGTGGACTTATCCCTGATTAATACTATCCTTGAGGGAATCGATACAAGTTCGCGCGATGCAATCCTGCCGGCGCTAAGGCGCACGCAGGAGGTCTACGGATATATACCGAAAGAGGCGGTTTTCGAGCTTGCGAAGAGTCTCAAAACGACCCCGGCCCATCTCTACGGAGTGGCGACATTCTACGACCAGCTCTCTCTTGTGCCACAGGGACGAAACGTCATCAGGCTCTGCACTAATATGGCCTGCCATGTTAACGGGGCGGAGAACCTGCTTCAGTTTTTACGTGCTAAGCTTAATATAACAAAAGAAAATACCAGCCCGGACGGCAGGTATAGCATAATCGAATCCGAGTGCATCGGCTCTTGCGGCAGTGGGCCTGCAATGATGGTAAACGACGATTCTTATTACAATCTGACCCCCAGGAAGATTGAAAGTATACTGGCGAGGTATAAATGAAACGGGTGTTGCTTCGGAACATGGACACTCCAAACAGCCGGGAACTTGACGTATATATCTCGTCCGGGGGATATAGCGCGCTCCGGAAGGCGTATTCCATGTCTCCGTCGGAGGTCACGGAAGAGGTAATAAAATCCGGGCTGGGAGGCCGGGGCGGAGCGTGGTATCCCGCCGGGAAGAAATGGCAGGCGAGCCGGGAGACAAATAAGACTCCAAGGTATCTTGTCGCCAACGCCGACGAGGGCGAGCCCGGCACGTTCAAGGACCGCGCGTTCCTTGAGAAAGACCCGCACATGCTGATAGAAGGCATGCTGATTGCCGCGTATGCCATCGGAGCCAAGCAGGGTTATATATATGTCCGTGGCGAGTATCCCGAAGGCGCAAGGGTAATGGAGGCCGCGATAAGGCAGGCCGAGGAGAGAGGCTGCCTCGGAAGCAACATCCTGGGGAGCGGAAACAATTTCTACCTGAAGGTATATCGAGGCGCGGGCGCATACGTATGCGGAGAGGATTCCGCGCTTATAGAGTCCATCGATGGAAGCCGGGGACACTGCCGCTCGAAACCGCCTTATCCCGCCGCCGTGGGTCTATTCTCCATGCCTACCGTCGTGAATAACGTCGAGACGCTGGTAAACGTGCCGCATATAATCGAGAGGGGCGCACAGTGGTTCGCTTCCATAGGCTCTCCGAAACATCCGGGGCCGAAGATTTTCTGTCTGAGCGGGAATGTAAGGCGCCCCGGCCTGTATGAACTGCCGACGGGGACTGTCCTGCACACTCTGATATACAGGTATGGCGGCGGCATGAGGGCCGGCAAGAAACTTAAGGCGGTATTGCCGGGCGGCATCTCCACCTCGCTGTTGACGAGTGAGCGCCTGGACGTAAGGATGGACGTGGACGACCTTGCCGCCGCCGGGAGCTCGATGGGTTCCGGCGGGGTTATAGTAATGGACGATGACGTCTGCATGGTACATGCGGCGAAGCGGGCCGCGAAGTTCTTCGCCCATGAATCCTGCGGCAAGTGCACCCCGTGCCGGGAAGGGACTAAGCGGATGCACGAGATACTCGAGAGAATAACGGACGGGAGCGGCAGGGAATCCGACCTGGAGCTTATGCGGGAACTTGGGGAAGGGATACAGGAGACGTCGCTCTGCGGCCTTGGCGGGAGCTGCGCGAACTTTATTCTCTCCACTCTGAAATATTTCAGGCATGAATACCTGATGCACATACATGGGACGGCCTGCCCGGAGAAGGCCGCTTAAAAAGCGATGCACGAGATGATTATTGACGGGAAACCGGCGGCTTTCGAACCTGGCGAGACGATACTCCAGGCGGCGAAGCGGGCCGGAATATATATCCCTACGCTGTGCTGGGACGAGAGGCTGAAGCCCTCCGGAGCGTGCAGGCTGTGCCTTGTGGAGGTGGAAGGAAGCCCTAGGCTGGCCGCATCATGTCATACGCCCGCGCAGGACGGTCTTGTCGTGTATACGTCCTCGGAAAGGGTAGTCAAGGCAAGGAAACTTATTGTCGAGCTTATGCTGGCCTCGCACCCGCCGGAAGAGGAATGTAAAGCTTGCGCAAAGGACGGGGATTGTGTCCTCCAGAGACTTGCATACGAATACGGCCTTTGGGGGCCTGCGGCGGCTCCGAAGCCCGGAAGGTTCGAGGGCGAGAGGCACAGATACGAGACCGTCGTCTCCGACCCGTTCATCGTCAGGGACTTGAGCAAGTGCGTGATGTGCGGCAAATGTGTCCGGATATGCCGTGAAGTTGAGGGCAGGGAAGTCCTGACGCTTGCAAACCGCGGCTTCGATATGAAGATCGGGCCTGCGTTCGACATGCCGCTCAAGGATACCGGATGCAGCTTCTGCGGCCACTGCGTCTCAGTCTGCCCCGTCGGCGCTCTAATGGAAAAGAACGTATTTACCGGCAGCCGCGCCGGGCGCGAACCAGGCCTTGAAAAGACCGAGACCGTCTGCCCGTATTGCGGCTGCGGCTGCATTATCGAGATAAACTCAAAGGGCGGAGAAATCGCCAGGATAACCGCGCCAGTGGGCAAAGGGCCGAACAACGGCAGCCTGTGCGTCAAGGGGCGTTTCGGGTATGAGTTCGTGCAAAGCCCCGACAGGCTTAAAAAACCGCTAATCCGTACAAGTCCGAAGAATGCCGTCCCGGAATTCCGCGAAGTTTCCTGGGGCGAGGCGATAAACCTGATAGCGGAGAAGTTTTCCGCCGCGAAGGAAACCGCCCCGGACAGTTTTGCGGCCCTCTCATCCGCCAGGTGCACCAATGAGGAGAACTATATTATCCAGAAATTCGCCCGCGCCGGGATTGGGACAAATAACGTAGACCACTGCGCGCGGCTCTGCCACGCCTCCACGGTAACCGGGCTTATGATGGCCTTCGGAAGCGGCGCCATGACGAATACCATCGCCGATCTCGAGAACGCCGAAATAATATTCGTTATCGGCTCGAACACCACAGAGTCTCATCCTATAATCGGCCTTCGGATAAAAAAGGCCGTAGCGGAGCGCGGCGCGAAGCTTATACTGTGCGACCCCAGGAAGATAGAGCTTGCGGATTATGCGTCCGTATGGATGAGGCATCGGCCTGGCACGGACGTTGCGCTCCTTAACGGGCTGATGAACGTCATCGTCGGCCTGGGCAACGAAAGGCACATGGCGTTCATACGGGAGCGGACTGAGAACTTCGAGGAGTTCCGTGAGTCTATAAAGAATTTTACTCCTGAGACGGCGTCCATCATTACCGGCGTTCCGGTGGAGACGATTCGGGAGGCCGGGGAGATGCTCGCGCGCTCGAATGCGTCGTGTTTCGTATATTCCATGGGCATCACCCAGCATACCACTGGCGTGGACAACGTTCTCTCAGTCGCCAACATCGCCATGCTCACGGGAAATATCGGCAGGACGGGCACGGGCGTCTATCCGCTCCGGGGCCAGAACAACGTCCAGGGCGCATGCGACATGGGCGCGCTCCCGGATGTATTTCCCGGATACAGGGGCGTGTCGGACGAGGGCGCGAGGAAGAAGTTTGAAGACGCCTGGGGCGTGAATCTGCCCGCAAAACCGGGGCTTACGGTCACGGAAATTATCGATGCAGCCGGGCGCGGGAGCATAAAAACGCTTTATATCATCGGAGAAAATCCGGTGCTCTCGGACCCGGACGCAAACCACGTAAGGGATGCGCTTCAAGGGTTGGACTTCCTTGTCGTGCAGGATATATTCCTGACTGAGACGGCGCGTTTTGCGGACGTTGTCCTGCCGGCTTTGTCGTGGGCGGAAAAAGACGGAACCTTTACTAATACCGAACGGCGCGTGCAGCTCGTCCGACGCGCCATCCCTGCGCCCGGAGAGGCGAAGGCCGACTGGGAGATTGTAAGACTTATCGCGGAAAAGATGGGGCTGTCCGGGTTCGGTTTCGGCTCCGCGAATGAGATATTCAAAGAAATGTCAGCCCTTACGCCGCAGTATGCGGGCATGTCGCACGCAAGGCTTGAGGAGGCGGGCGGTATCTGCTGGCCCTGCCCGTCGCCGGTGCATCCGGGCACGCCGATACTGCACCAGGAGAAGTTTACGCGGGGTCTGGGGAGGTTCCATGCGGTAAAGTTCAGGCCGCCTGCCGAGAACCCGGACAGCGAATATCCCTTCCTCCTCACGACCGGCAGGATACTACAGCATTACCATACCGGCACGATGACAAGGCGTGTCGGCGGACTGAATCATGTCGTCCCCGAGGCGTTCGTGGAGATAAATCCCGGCGACGCCGAGAAGCTTGATGCGGGCGAGGGCGATTTTCTTGTCGTCGCGTCGCGCCGGGGCGAGATAAAAATAAAGGCGCGGATTACCGAGCGCGTCGCCAGGGGAGAGGTCTTTATACCATTTCATTTCGCCGAGGCGTCCGCGAATGTGCTTACTGCGGCTAACGTGGATCCGCTTGCGAAGATACCGGAGTTCAAGGTCAGCGCCGTAAAGATTTCTAAGGCGTAATCTATTTAACCATCTACTTCTGTGGCCGACCTCTGTGTCGGCCATTTTTGTATTGTGAAACGAGAGGCTGATATTTTAAAATAGGTGCATGGACGAAATTGAAAGGCGAGTCAGGGACGCCGCAGACGCGGAACCTGAAAATATTGGGAAATTCCTCAAGGATCCTTCGGACAAGGTTATATTGTCCCTGCTTGCGAACCGGAACATAAACGAAGAACATCTGCTTGTCCTCGCAAAGAGGCGGGACTTAAACGGGAGCGTTCTTGAGGCTGTCGGGGCGAGGAGATTCGGGCCCGAGGGCTACCGCTTAAAGCTCGCGCTCGTGGTGAATCCCAGGACTCCAAGGCGGATGGCGCTCGGTTTTTTAAAGGAACTGAGGCTTAGGGATCTTGGGTTCGTCACGAGGAACAGGGGCATTCCGACCGAGCTTCGGCAGGCGGCGGAAGGGATAATAAAGGAGAAGCTTCCGGGCCTCCCGCCGGGCATAAAAATTTCGCTTGCGAGGCAGGTATCGGAAGAATTGATCAAGGCGCTGCTTGCCGAGGGTAACACGCTTGTCGTCAGGGCGTGCTTCGAGAATCCCATGATGAGCGAGGCCGTGGCGCTGTGGGCGGTAAACCACAAAAAAACGCCGTCCTCGACTATAGAAAGCATTTCGACTCATCCGAAATGGTCGGCCCGCAAGTCCGTCAGGTTTGCGCTCGCAAGGAACCCTTTTACTCCAATCGGGCGGGCGATAGAGTTCGTTCAGGGAATGGCGGCCTCGGACCAGAGGTTCCTCTATAACGACCCGTCCGTGCCGGCGGCTGTCAAGGTACAGGTGGAAATAGAGCTTGAAAGAAAGGGTCAGCCGCTATCTCCGCCAAGCGAAGCAGGCAGGATTATTGGAATACCGGAAGAAGAATAAATTTCAGCCCTCGACCTTATACCCCGCCTCGGCCACGGCCTGCGCCATCTTTTTCGTATCAACCGCGCTTTCGTCGTATGTGACTTCAGCGGACTTGCTCTTTAAGTCCACCTTCGCGCCTTTCACTCCAGAGAGCTCCTTGAGCGCGTTCTCGACGTGCATCACGCAGTGATTGCAGGTCATGCCTGCGACATTAAGCTTGACAGTCTTCATATTTTTCAGACTCCGAGATGAAGATAATGCATCATGTTGCCGGAGAAGGACTCGAACCGCCCGAAGAACATCAGCGTGCCGACGGATATAAGAAGGAGCGCGGTTGCGATTTCAATAAATCTGAAATGGTGCTTAGCCCTGTTGAAAAGCGGCATGAAGAAGTTTATCGCCAGGGACGTCAGGAAGAAGGGCAAGGCCAGCCCCGCCGTATAGAGCGTGAGGAGCCTTATCGCTTCCCACTGGCTCCGGGAGGACAACCCCATGCCGACGATGGATGCGAGAATCGGCCCGATGCACGGCGACCACCCCGCTGAGAACGCAATGCCGATGACGAACGAGCCTATGTAGCCGGACGGGATTTTGCGGAAGTGGGCCCGCTTCTCTTTGTAGAGCCATTTGAACTTGAATACGCCCAGAAAATGCAGCCCGAAAAGCAGTATGAATATCCCGCCAATCTTGCCGATTAAGTCCTTGTGTTCACGGAGCGCGGCTGAGAGAAGCGTCGTTCCCGCCCCGAACACGACTATGAAAACAAAGGCGAACCCGGCGATGAAAGAGAGCGTCTTCAAAACCACTCTTTGCCGGGCGGCCTTCTCAAGGTTACTCTGGTATTCTTCTATGGACATTCCGGTGATGTAGGAGAGGTAAGCGGGAATAAGCGGCAGGACGCAGGGGCTGAAAAAAGATAGAAGACCTGCGGAGAAGGCCATCAGGTAAGTGACCCCTTGTTGGAACATTTTTCTTACTTAGCCTCTTTTGAGACGTATTGGTCCCAGGTCATTTTCTTATACTTGCCGCTCTTTATGTATTGCAGATACACGAGGAACGAGTCGGGCGGGAGGTAGCCGTTCAAAACATCGGCCTTCTTGCCGTCCTTGTCCAGGAAGTAAATCGTCGGGTAGCTCGAAACCTTGTAATTGTCGGCGAATTGGGCCTTTGTAATCCTCCGCATCTCGTAGGTCACTTTGTCCTGAGATTCCGAGTCTATCTTAACCGGCACGAAATCCGCATTTATTGCCTGAGCGACCTTTGGGTCGGCGTAGGTGGTTTTGTCGAGTTTCTTGCACCACTTGCACCACTGGGCGAAGAAATCGACCATTATATATTTGCCTTCTTTTCTTGCCCTGACAACGGCGTCGTCATAGGAGACCCACCTGACCTTGTTGTTTTCCGCTGTTACTTTTTTGAGCGCCTGCTGATGGAGTTCTTTTACCGGGTTGTCTTTCTGCTCCACCTCGGTTTTGTCCACTGCGCTCGCGCACGCGGGCAGTAGGAGCGCCGCCGCCAGCATAAAGGATATGGATGCCGCCTTTACCGCAGAATAAACTTGCATTATTTTCCCCCAAGCGATTTCATGTAGTCCCCGAATTTTATCCCCTTGGCGTACGCGCCGCTCGCAATATAAGTAAGTTTCGGCTCAAAGTCCGAGGCCGGTTCATAGCCGGGGACATTGCCTATCTTCTGCTGTTTGCTGTCGAGGAACCAGATTGTCGGGAATCCCGACACCGCGTATTCTCCGGCCAGGTCCTTCTCGGTAATGGATTTTCCGTTGTCCATTACCTGGTCGTCGCCCTCGGCGTTCACCTTTATCGCAATGAAGCTGTCGTTTAAGGTCTTGATTACCTGCGGGTCCTGGTAAGTAGTGGATTCGAGAAGCTTGCAGTATTTGCACCAGGTGGTGTAGAAGTCGATCATCACCGGCTTACCGGTCTTGGCGGACTGCGCCATGCCGTCGGTGTAGTCCAACCAGTGTATGCCGTCGCCGGGCTGGACGGACGCAGGCGCGGCGGCCTGAGTATTCTCAGCCGTGGCGGCGGTCTGCGCTCCTTTTTTCTCGCATCCGAACTGGAAAAATAAAAATACAGCCATCAGCAAAAGCGCCGCAGTTTTCAGGTATTTCATTTAATTCCCCCTTGTTATTTTTTTTTGTGTTCTTTGCCAATGAACCCTGAAGGATTTTTGTCAAACTCCTTCTTGCACTTCAGGCTGCAGAAGTGATAGGTTTTCCCCTTGTAAGTGCTGCGGTATTTCGATTTCGTGGCGATTACGTCCATGCCGCATACCGGGTCTATAACAATATCCTGCTTGGTAGGGTCTTTCGATCTGACGCCGCATTCGCCGTTTTTGGTGCATTGCTTCGGCGAATCAGCCCACGCAGGCGAAAAAGTCGCGGCAAGGGACGCTATGACAATGGCAATGAAAAACTTTTTCATAAAACTCTCCTTTATTACCTAAGCTGGTTCGCCTGCTATTTCATCTTCTCCATCTTTTCCATCATCATTTTCTCCATCATGCCTTTTTTCATACTGCCGGAGGATGCGCAGCATTTCCCGCCGGACGACGAATTTTTTTTCAGTTTTTCAAGCTGGTCTTTGGTCAGCGTGTTTCGCGCCTCCGCCGCAGTCTTGATAACCGTCATGCGAAGTTTCAGCCGCGCGGCCTCTATCTGTTTAAGTTTCGCATCCGCATCGGAGAGCTTGAAACCGGCATTGGATATAATATCCGAGAGCTGAAGCTCCAGAACCATCACGG
>JAJYGS010000026.1 GCA_021785055.1 Nitrospirota bacterium
TTCCTCGGAAACGAGGTCTACCACCGCCTCTATCGCCGTGTTTATGACCTCGGCCACAAGGACAATCACGACGGCAAGGGAGAGCGCGATGAAGGAGACCCTGTCGAGGCCGAAAAAAAGCCCCAGCATGATAACGAGCGCGGCGGCCATGAAATGGAGCCGCATATGTCTTTGCGTCCTGGTAGCGTAAAGCACGCCTTCTATTGCCAGGTTCGCGCTCTGATACCAGCTCTGAGGCTTTACTCTTGCCTTTTCTTTTCCATTATCGATATTAAAAGCTCCTTCTGCTTCTTCTCCATCCTCCGCTTTTCCTTACTGCCTTTTTCGTGGTCGTAGCCAAGGATGTGCAGTATACCGTGTACGAGAAGGAACAGCATCTCTTCTTCGAGGGAATGCCCGGCCTCAACGGCCTGCGCAAGCGCCCTCGGCGCGGATATGATTATGTCGCCCAGGACAAGCGGGGCAGCCCCGTCCCTTGACACTCCCTCGCCCTCCAGCATGGAAAAAGACAGGACGTCCGTCGTCTTGTCTATGCCGCGCCACTGCCGGTTCAGGCGGCGCATCTTCATGTCGCCTGCGACGAGTATGGAAAGCTCAGCGTCCGCGCATCCCAGGATTGAGAGCGCCTTCGTGGCCGCCTGCCGGAGCATCCCAGCCGGCACCTTTACTTTCCTCTGCGAGTTTGCCGTTCTGACCAGAAACCTTCCTCCCTCCCGACGGAATGCCCAGGCCGGGGTAATCCACCCTGTGGTGGTATATCCCGGAGAGCAGTTGATTGAAGCTCCTCGTAATGGCCGTAAGGTCTTTAAGCGTAAGGTCGCACTCCGTCAGCTGTCCGTCCACGAAAAAACGCCCGATTATCTTGTCCACAAGCGCGGAAATCCTCGCCGGCGTAGGATCGTCCAATACCCTCGACGCCGCCTCCACCGCATCGGCCAGCATGACGATGGCCGCTATCTTCGTCTGCGGGCGCGGGCCCGGGTAGCGGTAGTCGTCCTCGCTGACGGAGCTTCCCTCGGCGCTTTTCGCCTTCTCGTAAAAAAACGTCATCAGGGCGTTGCCGTGGTGCTGCTGTATTATATCCGAAATCTGCGGCGGGAGCTTGTGCTCTTTCGCCAGCTCGTAGCCGTCTTTTACGTGCGACGAGATGATAAGACTGCTCATGGACGGCGTCAGCCTGTCGTGCCTGTTCTCTCCCTTGGCCTGGTTCTCGACGAAATATTCCGGTTTCTTTATTTTTCCGATGTCGTGGTAATACGACGCCACGCGGGCGAGGAGCGGGTTTTCGCCGACGGATTCCGCCGCCGCCTCGGCCAGGCTTCCGATGATGACGCTGTGGTGGTATGTCCCCGGCGCGGAGACCATAAGCTGCTTTAGAAGCGGGCGGTTCAAGTCGCTGTATTCGAGCAGGCTTATGTCCGTTACCATCTTGAACGTGGACTCCAGGAGCGGCAGGATCCCGGAGACAAGTATCGCGGCGAAGAAGCCGCTCGCTATGCCCGCGACAATATCGTACAGCGCCGCATGCGTAAAGAGCACGTGCTGGTAGAGGTCGAGGCATATCACCGAGGCGACGTTTGCGAGGGCCACGAAAAGACCGGCGTTTAAAAGCGCGGAACGGCGGGTGCAGCGTATAAGCGAAAAACTGGCTATGACGCTCCCCATGAACGTGTAGAACCCGAACATTATCTGATGCCCGATGAGAAGCCCGCCGAATATGCTCATCACGATGGACATCACAATTCCCAAGTGTATGTCGAACAGGAGCGTGGCGAGCATCGCGGCGGTGGATATGGGTACGGCATAGAAACCGGCCCGCCTGCCGACGCCGGGGATGTTGGCCGTGAAGGTGGTAAATACCTCCGCCGATGCGCGGCTTATGGCCACTGCACCGATTAATATGATGCATACGAGGGCGAGCTTGTGGAGGTCCTGCGTAACGCTCCTCCTGTAGCGGCGCATGTCCCGGTACAGGACGTATATAGGCAGGGATACGACCATGAGCAGCCCGATGAAGGTCTGGAAGCTGTCGAAGGGTGTCATCCTGGATAGCTGCGAGTAATCGACCAGGAGGAACGAGAGAATTATTACAAGCGCGCCGCCCATCGCCGCCTTCTTGACCCTCTCTGAATGGAGGCGTTTTTCCGCCGGGCGGTTCGTTTTCTGGATTGTAAGGGGCTTCGCTTCCTGTTTGTGAAGAGTTACGCCTACCCTCGCGCGCTCCCCCTTAAGGGCGGCCATTTTTCTCCTCGTACCTTTGGTATGCCTTGACTATCTGCTGGACAAGCCTGTGCCGGACGACGTCCTTTTCAGAGAACTCCACAAACTTTATCCCCTTTACCGAATCGAGAATCTTCATCACTTCTATAAGGCCGGAGCCTTTTTCCGCGGGCAGGTCCACCTGCGTAATGTCCCCGGTGATAACCGCCCTGGAGCCGAAGCCCATCCTGGTCAGGAACATCTTCATCTGCTCGGAGGTGGTGTTCTGCGCCTCGTCGAGGATTATGAAGGAGTCGTTCAAGGTCCGCCCGCGCATGAACGCGAGCGGCGCGACTTCTATAGTCCCGCGCTCCACAAGGCGCGCCGCCTTTTCCGGGTCCATCATGTCGTACAGGGCGTCGTAGAGCGGCCTTAAATACGGGTGCACCTTCTCGTAGAGGTCTCCCGGCAGGAAGCCGAGCCGCTCGCCCGC
>JAJYGS010000147.1 GCA_021785055.1 Nitrospirota bacterium
ACAAAACAATACCCCCCGGGCGTCGAAAAGGAACAGAAGCTCGTTTAAGAAAGCGACAAGCAGCGTCTCGTCGTCTGCCCCCTCGGCCTCGATATTAAAGTCCTCGACAGGCCGCACGCCGGGAAGCTCCGCCATGACGTCGAACATTCCCTCCGCCTGGGCCTCGAAGGCCTCGGACAGGCTGTCTCCCCAGGACTCCACGCCCACGTCGGCTGTCGTCCCGAATATTTTGTATCGCTTCGCCACAATAAAACCCATTGTTTTTCCTGTTTTTTTATTATATACCCGGCAGGGGCGGTGTCAAGGCCCAGGGCGTTTTTCCCTGTTGCCCAGGGGAAAGCGTTGTGTTAATATCCGAAAGGAAATTTTAAAATCCTCTTAACAAACGGGCGAAAGAGAAGAACAAGATGAGAATAAAACTTCTATTCCTGCTTATCCTGCTGGGGATTGCCGGGTGCGCGTCTTCGGGCACGATGGTTGGCCGCGCGACTCCCGTGCCGCCGAAGGCGATAAGGACGTACCGGTTTCCCAACGGGGTCAGTCTTATCGTCAAAAAGACTGTTAAGGGCGCTCCGACATCGATCCAGGTGTGGGTGCCGGGCGGCAGCAGCGCAGACCTGCCGGGGAAGCCCGGCGTGGCCCATTTCGTCGAGCACATGATATTCTCCGGCTCCCGGCATATTCCCCCCGGCAAGGCGGCGCTTTACGTGGAGGAACTGGGCGGCAGGCTCTCCGGGCATACGACGCGGGACTTCAACTACTACACGGTTACCGTCCCCGGAGCGCAGTCCTTAAACGGCGGCTGGAAGAGGGCGGAAGACATACTCTTTGACATGGTCGCGCACCCGGCGTTCGACAAGGCGCAGATTGAGGAGCAGAGGCGCGTGATACTGCTCGAAATAGCGGAGCGGGCGCGCGAGCCGGAAACCGCCATGACCGACAGCCTCTTCGCCGCCGCCTATAAGGTCAATCCCTATAAAAACAGGATTACCGGATCGGCAAAGGACGTAAGGTCGATTACCCGCAAGGAACTGGTGAAATTCTACAAGGGGACGTACGTCCCATCGAATATGACGGTGGTTGTGGCGGGCGGCGTCGATGCGCAGGACGTGCGGGAAAGGATAAAGAAGACCTTCGGCGCCCTTGCGCCCGCGAAGTATAAATGGCCCGTGCACGGCGAGGAAAAATACCAGGTGGCAAAAAGAAGCTCCGAGCTTTTGATGCCGGTAAAGATGGCCTATGCCGAGCTTGGCTGGCATATCTGTTCGGCAAGGAACTCCGACATCTATGCGCTTATGGTGCTTGGGAATATCCTCGGCGGCGGCAGGGGGAGCAGGCTGTACATGGAAGCCCGCGAGAGGCGGGGTATCGCCTACGGCATCGACACCGAAATGTTCCCGATGCGGGAACCCGGCATACTTGCAGTGCGGGCGTGGATGTATCCGGCAAACGTCGGCCAGTTCGCTAACGCGGTTCTAAGCGAGGTAGACCGTATCAAGGACAGGGGCGTGCCGCAGGCCGAACTTGAGAGCGCAATCGGGACGATTGTCGCCTCCGATATGATAAATAACGGGACCGCCTACGGCCAGGCGTATGCGCTGGGCTATTGGGCGACGGTCTACGGCGGAAAAGACCAGGGAGAATATATACGCGGCATAGAGAACGTTACGACGGAGCAGGTCCGGCGCGCGGCGCAGAAATATCTTGGCGAGGGAAATTATACGCTATCGACCATCATGCCGGAATAATGGTTATTAATCGAATGAATCGATAAATAAAGGAGGCTTTATATGCCCAGGATAGAGCGCGCGCTGATAAGCGTGTCCGACAAGACGGGAATTGTCCAGTTCGCCAGGAAACTGAGGAAACGTGGCGTCGAGATTTTGTCCACCGGAGGCACGGCAAAGGCCCTGAGGGATGCGAAGATAAAGGTTACGGACGTAAGCGAGTTCACCGGATTTCCGGAGATGCTGGGCGGGCGCGTAAAGACCCTGCACCCCAAGGTACACGGCGGTATACTCGGCATAAGGGCCGACAAGTCGCACATTGCCCAGATGAAGGAGCACGGCATCGAGCCGATAGACATGGTCGTCGTGAACCTCTATCCCTTCGAGGCGACTATAAAGAAGCCGGAGACAAAGTTCGAGGACGCAATCGAGAACATAGACATCGGCGGCCCGGCGATGGTGCGCTCCGCCGCGAAGAACTTTAACGACGTCGTGGTGCTCGTAGATCCTTCCGACTACGATACCGTAATCGGCGAGATGGACAAAGGCGGCGTCTCGTCCGCTACGCGCTTCATGCTCTCCGCGAAGGCCTACGCGCACACCGCAAGATACGACGCGATGATCTCCAGCTTCTTTATCGCCGCCGGGGCGATCAAGACCGATTATCCGCTATTCCATAAGAAAGACCTGAAGCCCGCGCGCGGCAAGGCATACCCGGAAAAGGTTCCGTCCATGTTCGCAAAATTGGGCGCAGAGGAGAGCAAATTTCCGCTATTCTACGACCTGCCCCTAGTCAAGGCGCAGGACTTGAGATACGGCGAGAACCCGCACCAGAAGGGCGCGTTCTACCGTGAGCCGCTCCTCACGGAACCTTCCGTCGCTACCGCATGCCGCCTGCAGGGCAAGGAGATGTCTTTCAATAACTTCTTAGACGCGAACTCCGCACTCGGCCTGGCGAGAGAGTTTGAAGAGCCGGTGGCCGTAATCGTTAAACACAATAACCCCTGCGGCGTGGCGACGGACGAGAACCTCTGGGAGGCGTACGTCAAGGCGCGCGAGATAGACCCGGTATCGGCCTTCGGAGGCGTGCTGGCGTTCAACAGAAAGGTGGACGCCGAGACCGCGCGCGAGATAACGTCCACGTTTGTCGAGGTGGTAATCGCGCCGGGTTTCGACAAGGACGCGCTTAAGCTCTTTAAGAAAAAAGAGGCCATCCGGCTTCTCGACATAGGCTCGTTCGATGCCGGGAGCAGGCGTTCTTTCGACATGAAGCGCGTCGTCGGCGGGATGATAATCCAGGACTGGGACATGGGGAGAATCGAAGACGTCAAAAAACTCCGCGTGGTGACAAAGAGGAAGCCCACCGAGGACGAATACAGGGGCCTCGCGTTCGCCTGGAAGGTGGCCAAACACGTGAAGAGTAACGCCATCGTCTATTCCTACGGCTCACACGTCGTCGGAATCGGCGCGGGGCAGATGAGCCGCGTGGACAGCACACGCTTAGGCGCGATGAAGGCGCAGTTCCCGACCAAGGGCGCGGTACTTGCCTCGGACGCGTTCTTCCCGTTCAGAGACGGCATAGACGAGTGCGCGAAACACGGCGTCACGGCGATAATCGAGCCGGGCGGCAGCATCAAGGACAACGAGGTAATCAAGGCCGCGAACGAACACGGCATCGCGATGGTCTTCACCGGCATGAGGCATTTCAGGCATTAGGATTCTGAGGTTGCAAATTGTAACCTCATATGCTTGTCATTCCGAGCGTAGTCGAGGAATCTACCGTATACGTTTTTGAGAGATTTGGAGGAACAATGAAAGTCCTTGTAGTAGGCGGTGGGGGAAGAGAACACGCGATGGTGTGGAAGATCGCACAGAGCAGAAAAGTCAGGAAGATATTCTGCGCGCCGGGGAACGCGGGCATAGGCAAGACCGCCGAGTGCGTGAACATAAAAGCGGATAAAATCCACGACCTGCTCAATTTCGCCAAGTTCGAGGGAATCGACTTGACTGTCGTCGGGCCGGAAGCGCCGCTCACGCTGGGCATCGTTGACCTCTTCGAGAAGGAGGGGAAGAAGATTTTCGGCGTATCCAGGGCCGCGGCGGAGCTCGAAGGCAGCAAGGTATTCGCAAAGGAGCTGATGAAGCGCTACAACATCCCGTCCGCCGAATACAAGGTCTTCTATTCTCCCATCGAGGCGGAGAACTACATCCGGATGAAGGGCGCGCCGATTGTCGTGAAGGCGGACGGCCTGGCTGCGGGCAAGGGCGTCATAGTCGCCGGGACTGTCGAGGAGGCCGTGGACGCGATAGACCTGATAATGCGGAAGAAGGCGTTCGGGGATTCGGGAAACCGCGTGGTGATAGAGGAATGCCTCAAAGGCGAGGAGGCATCGTTCATGGCGTTCACGGACGGCGAAACGGTAGTGCCGATGGCGTCGTCCCAGGACCACAAGCGCGTCTTCGACGGCGACCGTGGCCCGAATACCGGCGGCATGGGCGCATATTCTCCCGCGCCGGTGGTAACGCCGGAGATGCAGGAGCGGGTCATGCAAGAGATTATGTATCCGGCGGTGCGGGGGATGAAGCAGGAGGGAATCCCGTACCGTGGCGTCCTGTATGCCGGACTGATGATAGGCGAGGAGGGGCCGAAGGTTCTGGAATTCAACGTTCGTTTTGGGGACCCGGAGGCACAGCCGCTCCTGATGCGCCTCGAAGGCGATTTGGTGGAAATCATGCTGGCCTGCGCGGAAAAGAGGCTTGCTCCTGAAATGGTAGGGTGGAACCCTGAGGCCTCCGTATGCGTCGTCGCGGCCTCGAAGGGCTATCCAGGCGAGTATCCGAAAGGCATGCCGATACAGGGGCTTGACGAGGCCGCCAGGGTGCCCGGTGCGGTCGTTTTTCACGCGGGGACGGCGGACAGGGAAAATAACGTGGTGACCAACGGCGGGCGCGTGCTTGGAGTGACGGCAATAGGGGCCGACGTCTCCGAGGCCATAGCCCGCGCATACGAGACCATGTCGAAGATAAGATTCGACGGCATGCATTACAGGAAGGACATAGGCGCCAGGGCGCTTAAAAGGGCGTAAGGGCAATTTGAGCCTCAAGAAGATTTATTATTGCCATCCGCTCGTCTTTGATTTCAAATCGGGCGTAACCTCCCAGGTCATACGCGACTCCGTTCACCTCGCAAGACGCGGTTGCGAGGTATTTCTCTTCGGGACATATTCCGATGAAGCCGCGTTTGATGCGATACGAAACTATATCGGGGACGCTTCCGTCCGCCTGATGGTAAAAAAGGGGGCCGACAAGAGGTGGCGAGGCTGGTTTTTTATTCTTTTTATGATAAGGATGATGCTGGATTTCACCCCCGGCAAGACGATAATCGCTCGACAGTACGGTAAAATAAGCCAGCTTCTTCTGCTCAGGCCTTTTTTGCGCAAGCCGTTTATAATCCTCGAACTCCATGAAAACGCATTCCCTCACCTCATGCCACCCAAGCATGGGCGAAGCGCCATGGAAATCAAGAACATTTGCCGCAAGGTAATCGAACGCGCGGACGGCCTGTCGCTTACCAACCATTCGCAAGAGGTTGTATTAAAGGCTGAATTTAAAAAACTGCCGCCTTATGTCGTATTCCCTAACGGCGTGGAATGGAAGCGGTTCTCGAAGGCCCGTCCCGGTCAGCCGGATAAAGGGGAATTCGTCGTTACCTATACCGGGCAGTTTACGGGCTGGAAGAATATAGAATTGCTATTCAAAGCCCTCGCCCTGCTTGACGAAAGGTTTACATTACGCATTGCGGGCGGCAAGGGAGACGAAGCCTCTCGAAAATTAATCGAAGACCTGACTGCCCGTCATGGGCTTGAAGGCCGCGTGGACTACCGGGGTTTCGTTGCGCCGGAGAGTCTGGTCCCGGAGGTTATCGACGGCTCGTCCGTGCTGGCCCTGCCTCTGGGGGACAACATGGAATCGCGCTGGTTCACTTCTCCGATGAAGCTCTTCGAGTACATGGCGACGGGCATACCCGTGGTCGCCGTGGATATGCCGAGCGTCAGGCTTATAACCGGAGGAGACGCCGTTTACTTGAGTGAAAACGAGCCTGGGTCGTTCGCGGGAGCCATTATGTCGGCAGTGACTTCTCCGGACAGGGAGGAGCGGGTTGAGCGTATGAACGCCATAGGTCGGCGCTATACCTATGAAAAGCGTGCGGCGGCCATCGACGCATTCCTCGCAGGCCTAAGACAGGACTCAGTTCACACTACAGACCCCTTTTAATGATATAATATAAGAAAAACAAACGCGGGAGGTATGCGATGGAAATCGAAAAAGGCATATCCTGGATAGAAGACCTTGAGGACGCCAAGAGGACGGCGAAGCGCTCCGGTAAGCCCATCCTGCTGTTTTTCCACTACAAATACTGCACGGGATGCATCAACACGTTCGGCAAGGTGCTAAGCCGCGACAACGTCGCCGAGGCGATAAACGAGGGCTTTATACCGGTGCTCTTCGAGACCACCGAAAGACCGAAAGAGGTGGAGGCATACAACATCGAATGGACTCCGACGTTTATCGTTGCGAACGAAACCGGGCTTGAGAACGAACGGTGGGAGGGATTCCTGCCGGAGGGTTCGTTCATGGCGCATCTCGACATGGGCAGGGCAAGGGTCGCCCTGAAGGCTAAGGATTACGCGAAGGCCGAGGAGCTTTACAACAGGGTGGAGAACAGCTTCCGGAACACCGACCAGGCGCCCAAAGCCGCCTACTATGCCGGTGTCGCAAGGTACAGGGCCACGGACGACCCGTCGAAGCTCACCGAGGCCTACGAACGCTTAAGGGGCATGTACCCTGAAAGCGCCTGGACGATAAAGGCGTCGGTATGGTCGAAGGAGAATATCGAGAGCGTTAAGATGGCGGCGTAAGCCGGATACTTTACAGGCAACAACAAAGGCCCCCGCTTCAAGGGGCCTTGTTTTTTTGGCTGGGGGACAGGGACTCGAACCCCGATAGGCAACTCCAGAGGCTGCTGTCCTACCATTAGACGATCCCCCAATGCCAGACCGCTATCTTACCCAAAAGAGCGGCTTTCTGTCAAGGCAGAATTGTTTCCGCAATTTATTATTGTTATAACAAATTGACCGATTCCCTTGCGTGATATATGTTTTATCGTAAGGGGCGGCATTGGAGGCGGCATCGTCTTCCATGCAGGGGGAGACGATGCAGAAAAATATGCCGCCCCTGTTTGTATTTGTCGTCCCGACCGTAGCGGAGGGACCTACTTTTGATTTTAATTCAACTGTGGATTCCCCGCGGAGCCTGCCCTGAGCGTAGCCGAATGGGCTCGGAATGGCAGAGTTACGGTATTTGCGCGACAGCCGTCCTGAGCCTCCTCATGCTTTCCTTTTTCCCCAGTATCTCCAGGGTCTCGTATATTCCGGGGCTTACAGTCCCGCCCGTGACGGCGACACGCACAGGCTGGGCCACCTTCCCCATCTTCAAGCCCGTCTCCTCCATCACGAGGTGGAAGACTTTTTCAAGCTCCGCGTGGGTGAAATTTGATTCCGCTATTTCCCCCATCAGCCCCGTCAGCCGCTCCAAGACCGGCTTAATCTCGGTATTCAGGAACTTTTCAGCGGCTTTAGGGTCCATTTCCGGTTCTTTGAAGAAATATGTGGACAGCTCCGCCATCTCGACAAGCGTATGGCTCTTCTCGCGCTGAGCGAGGACAATCTTCTCCAGCCTGTCCAGGTTCCACAGATCGTCTTTCGCGTTCGCCCCGTAACGCTCCTCGCGCATCCCGGCGACGGCTTCCGGCGGGGCGAGTTTCATATCCGCGAGTATCGGGATAAGGAGCTTTGCAATCTCGCGGGGCGGTTTCGCGTTTATCCAGTGGTGGTTAACCCAGTTAAGCTTCTCCGGGTTGAATACCGCGGCAGCGGATGATACGCTCTCAAGCGAGAAGTTCTTTGTCATCTCCTCGACGGAGAAAATCTCCTGGTCTCCGAAGGACCAGCCCAGGCGCACGAGGTAATTAACCATCGCCTCCGGGAGATAGCCCATTTCCTTGTACTGCATGATGGACGTCGCGCCGTGGCGCTTGGAAAGACGCGCCTTGTCAGACCCCAGTATCATGGAGAGATGCCCGAACTGCGGCATGGCGTATCCCAGGGCGTCGTACATCTGCATCTGGCGGGGCGTGTTGTTCAGGTGGTCGTCGCCCCGGAGGACATGCGTTATGCCCATCGTGGAGTCGTCCACGACCACGGCGAAGTTATAAGTCGGCCAGCCGTCCGAGCGCATGATGATAAGGTCGTCCAGGACGGAGTTTTCAAAAGTGACCTTGCCCTTGATGAGGTCGTTCACCACTGTCTGACCCTCCGTATCCGCCCTGAAGCGAATTACCGGCGTTATCCCTTCCGGCGGCGTCTTCAAATCAAGACACTTCCTGTCGTACTTCGGGGGACGCCCGGAGGCAAGCGCAGCCTTGCGCCTCTCTTCGAGCTCTTCCGGTGCGCAGTAGCACTTGTACGCCCTGCCGGAGGCAAGCAGTTTCTCGACGTGTTCGCGGTATATTGAAAGCCGCTCAGTCTGGCGGTAGGGCCCGTGCGCGCCGTCTTTGCCCGGCCCCTCGTCCCAGTCCATGCCGCACCACTCCATTCCCTGGAGGATGGCCTGTATGGACTCGTCCGTGGAGCGGGTCTGGTCTGTGTCCTCGATGCGAAGGATGAACGTGCCGCCGTGATGACGGGCGAAGAGCCAGTTGAAAAGCGCCGTCCTCACGCCGCCGATATGCAGGAACCCCGTAGGCGACGGGGCGAAGCGTACGCGGATATTTTGCATTGAGTTACTCCTTATGGAAATTAAAAATCCAGTATAATATAAAATGAACTTGCGGACAAAACTTTTTTTCGGCTTGACAACAGGCCCCCCGTAATGCAAAATAGCAGTTCGTTTGAGTTCGGGCCCGTAGCTCAGTTGGTAGAGCCCCCGGCTCATAACCGGATTGTCCCAGGTTCGAATCCTGGCGGGCCCACCACTCCCCTCAAGAGGCAATGCCGAAGCTTAGTGAAGTAATAAGGGATATAGAAGAGATTTTCGACCCCGCGCTTGCCGCACGGTGGGACAATACCGGACTCCAGCTTGGGGATCCCGGCTGGGAGACAGGAAGAGTAATGGTCGCGCTGGATCCGCTCCCGGAGGTTATCCTGGAGGCGGCGGAAAAGAAAATAAATCTCCTTGTCACGCACCACCCCCTGTTTTTCAATCCCCTAAAATCCCTCGACATATCACGCGGCGAAGGCCTTGCCGCCGCCCTCTGCATAAAAAATAAAATCTCCCTTTACGCCGCCCATACCAGCTTCGACAGGGCGCCCGGCGGCCTGAACGACTTCCTGGCCGGGAGGCTGGGGATTACGAACGCCAGGCCGCTTGAGCCGACGGATGATAATCCGGACACGGGTTTTGGCAGGATAGGAAAGCTGAAAACGCCGATCACCGCGTCCGCGCTTGCGGAGAGGGTGAAGAAGGCGCTCCCGGTTAACGAGGTTCGTCTTACCGGAGAGCCGGACAGGCAAATAAAAACGGTTTCCGTCTGCGGCGGGAGCGGCGCGGATTTGCTTGAGGCGGCATCCCGCGCGGGTGCGGACGCATTCATAACCGGCGACGTGAAATATCACCAGGCGTTATTGGCCTTGTCGCTCGGCGTCTGCCTTATCGACGCCGGACACCAGGGGACGGAGCTTCCGGCGATGGAGCATCTGGTCATGAGGCTAAGGGAGAAGTTCAGGGAAAAGGGCAGGAAAATATCCGTGGAGAACTGCCCGGTCCGGGTATCGCCATGGAAGAATATTTAAAGCCGGAGGTGGAAAACCATCCGGCGTTTTTGTTTGGGGCGTTACTACAAAAAACGGAGGTAGAGGTGTTGGAAGATCTAAGGCTTTTGGTTGAACTTCAGGGAATAGACGCGCGGCTCTTCGAGCTCAGGAAGGACAGGGAGAGGCTTCCGAAGCTGATTTCTTATGCCGGAGAGACGCTCCGGCAGGTCAAGGCGGAGCTTGAGGCGGCCCAGGCGGAGCTTGACCAGGCAGGCAAGGAAAAGCGCGCGGCTGAGGCAGAGCTTCAGGCGGAAAACGAGCATCTTAACAAACTGAAGCTCCGCACGACCGAGATAAAGACGAACAAGGAGTATTTCGCCCACCTGAAAGAGATAGAGGACTGCCAGAAGAAAATAACGAAGATAGAAGAGACCGAGCTCGAGCTGATGGAGAAGGTGGAAAAGGCCGAGGCTGCCGCCCTTGAGAAAAAGGGCCTGGCCGACGAGGAAGAGAAAAAATTTGGCGAGCGCAGGATTGAGATAGAGGGCCGGTTCATAGCGGGCGACAAGGAAATTGGGGAGCTGACCGGCAAAAGGCTTGAGATATTCCCCCGTATATCGGAAACGACCGCACAATATTATTCCAGCATCCTCGTGAAGTATCCCGAATCCGCTGTCGTCGAGGCGGCCAATACCTCCTGTATGGGGTGCAGGATGATGATCCCGCCCCAGATGTTCAATAACGTGCGCAAAGGCGAGAGCATCGTAAAATGCAACAACTGCCGCCGCATCCTGTATTACAGGGAGCCGGTGGCGGAGCCCGCCAAGTGAAAAAATCCGAGGCGCTCAAGGCCCTCGCCCGGACGCTCTCAGTCAGGGCCGTCCTTAAAGATCACCCGGAGCTGGACAAGGAGACGCTTCGCGCGCTTTTGACTGAGGCGGCCTGCGCGGTTGGAGACGGTCTGGCCGGTAGACCGGTTTCAGACAGTAGACTGGCCGGCCGGTCGGCACAGGCGCTGGGACAAGGTTTTTTATTTGAGGCCTGCCTGCCTGCTTCGCTCAGGATACATACCGACGGGGCGTCGCGCGGAAACCCCGGCGAGGCGGGTATCGGCGTGGTAATCGAAGACGAATCCGGCAAAGTAATCAAGGAGATACGCCGCTACATAGGCAAGGCTACCAACAACCAGGCGGAGTATGCCGCATTAATCGATGGACTCAAGGCCGCCCGTGGGATAAACGCTGATAATGTAACGGTTTTCGCCGATTCCGAGCTTCTGGTAAAGCAGGTCAAGGGCGAGTACAAGGTAAAACATCCCCAGCTTCAGCCGCTCTTCGCAGAGGCGAAGGGACTTATCTCCGGCCTCAAGAAATTTAAAATCAACCACATCCCCCGCGAAAAGAACGCCCATGCCGACGCCCTGGCGAACGAGGCGATAGACAAAAAGATTACGGAAGGATAAACCTGTCGTCCTGAGCGAAGCCGAAGGACCCACCGTTGACTTTTTCAAATCAAAGGTGGATTCCTCCGCTTCGGTCGGAATGACAACCTTTTCCCCCTGCCCTGCACGGTTTCCATGCTACAATTTTGTAGCAAAATACCATACTTACAACTTTCATGCTATAATCTTGACAAGGAGAAACGGAGGTTCATATGCGGACTCTGAAGCTGGTTGTGAGCGGGTTGGCGTTTCTGGGTGTTCTTATCATGGGCGGCTACTCGGCTATGGCGGTTAATCTTGGCGTGCAGCCGCAGATCAAGGCCAGTGTCGTCGCCAGGACCGGCGGCACGGTAATGCTGTTCCACGGCGGGACAAGGGAGGCCAAAAAACTCTTCTGCAAGGGCGAGACCGTGCCGATATACAGGTATTACGGGCGATATATGCATACGAAGGAGGTAGGGAAGGTCAAGCTGGGCAATTTCGTCGGGGAGCATTACATCGGCGGCGTGGTCGTAAGCGGAGAGGTAAAGCCCGGCGACGTGGCGATGAAGGGCAGCGCGGCCTGCCTCGTGGTCAAACCGAGAGCACGGTAAGAAAGGCAGGCGGCTTCGCTTAAGGCGCAGGCTTAAGGCGGCGCGGCAATCTGTAGTGGCGCAATTTTTATCGCTCCACGGCGTCAGTAAAAACGACGATTGCCGCGCTTCGCTCGCAACGGCAATCCATAATGTATTGAGCTTCCAACTATTCCTTTCCAAATCTCTTTGTATATTATATAATCAGTCGGCCCAAAGCCGTCCGGGCGGCTGCTGTTCTTTCTTTTTTGCCCTCGCCCCTTGTGGGAGAGGGTCAGGAAGAGGGGTGAACAGAGGAAAGTCCGAACTCCGCAGGGCAGGGTGCTGGATAACGTCCAGGGGGGCCGACCCCACGGAAAGTGCCGCAGAGAAAAGACCGCCTGCAATGCCCTTTTTTCCTTATTTTCTCGCTGTTTGCGGGATAGTGTCGGGAGAGGGGGCGCAGGCAAGGGTGAAACGGCGAGGTAAGAGCTCACCGCCTGGGCGGCGACGTCCAGGGCATGGCAAACCCCACCCGGAGCAAGGCCAAATAGGGGGACGACAAGGGCTGCCCGCCCGATGTCCCCGGGTCAGGCCGCTTGAGGCCTGGAGTAATCCAGGTCCCAGAGGAATGGCCGCCGTCCGGGGCTTGATGCTCCGGATACAGAATTCGGCTTACAGGACGGCTTTGGGCTGTTTTTACCTTATATTTCAATGGATTACGTGGTGAGAGGATAGATATCCGTCTTGCCGAAAACTATGTTATTGCGGCTTAACTATTTATAAAATAACGGTAATTCGCGCTAAAAGTCCGTAAAAAACACCCTTCCCCGCGCCCGTTTTTCGGCCTGAAACACGCCCGCAGAGGCCGTTTTTGGCCGTGTTTTTCATACCGGAGAAAAAATTCGATTTTTAAAGAAATAATCGCGCTGGAATAAAGAGTTATCGCGGTTAATAGTAAAAGCTGCCAAGAACGAACTTCACCAATCGGGTGCCAAAGAATGGAGCAGGTGGAGTGAGTTTTGTCTGTCGCCCGGATACATGACTTTTGAAGTCAACTTTGGATTCTTCGCGGAGCCTCAGAATGACAGGCGGGACGGGCGCGGGACGGGCGCAATAAATTGCGCCCCTGCAATGCGAGTGCGCCGATACACCGCGTCCGTCATTCCCGAATGCTTCTATCGGGAATCCAGGGTTTTTGTCTGTCGTCCCGACCAACGTGGAGGGACCTACAGTTGACCTTTAAAAGTCAACTTTGGATTCCTCGCGGAGCCTCAGAATGACAGACAAAAACAAGGGCCGACACGTTGGTCGGCCCCTGCGTCATGCGGGATAAGAAAAGCCGGGAAGGATATTTCCTCCCCGGCTGCCAGTATCAAGCCCGCATCTAACCTTAGTATATGGGCGAATTGGTCGAGTATGCGTGGAACGTGGCATGTATGGCCGGCATGGACACCACGGCATCCATAAAGTGGTCGACGCTGCTGGACGAGGATTTAACGTTTACGCCGTCGCTGGTATAGTTATAGAAATATGCCTCAATCGGAGCAAGGCCGGATGCGC
>JAJYGS010000097.1 GCA_021785055.1 Nitrospirota bacterium
CCGCGGGTAATAAACCCCCCTCTCCCCCCCCCCCCTTTTTGAAAAAGGGGGAAGCCGAAGGCAGGGGGATTTACAGCTCAGCACCCAACCATGCGCACTCCGGTTGATCCCCCTTTGAAAAAGGGGGGAGCCGAAGGCAGGGGGATTTACGCCGCCATCTCTTCCCTCGCCTGCTCATAGTTCTTCAGCACGTCCGCCATGCTGACATACTGCCTGTCCGGCATGTTCTGGAGCAGGTTTATTACCGACTGGTCCGCCCCGTTCTGCCGTGCGTGTTTAATCAACTCGCCCCTGTTGCAAGGGAAACTGCACCCTCTCAGATGCTGTGTAATGTTGGCCGGGGGCTGGCCCGTCGCCTTTCCCTGACCGCCCTGTTCACCCTGTTTTGGCATGTTTCACCTCCTGTAATTTTCAGGAACAATCCGGCGGCTCCGCGATATTTACGGAAGAGCCGCCTCGCGTAATACCGGCCCTTGAGGGGCCATGCTTCAAGTATAGCAGTTCGCCCGGATTTCGCAATTTTATTGACTTCCCGCCCCGTCCAAGATATATTTTCAATCTTGATTAATTCATAAAAACAAAGGAGAAAAATCATGGCATATCGCGTTACCTTCATACCCGGCGACGGCACCGGGCCTGAGATTGCCGAGGCGACGAGGAGAGTCCTCGAAGCGACGGGCGTAAAATTCGACTGGGACGTCCAGGAGGCGGGGATAGACGTCTTCGAGAAGGAGGGAACGCCGCTCCCGGACAGGGTCGTCGAATCGCTGATAAAGAACAAGGTAGGCATAAAAGGGCCGGTTACGACGCCCGTCGGGACGGGCTTTCGGAGCGTGAACGTAACTCTCAGGCAGAAGCTGGACCTATACTGCTGCCTTCGGCCCTGCAAGACGTATGAAGGCGTGCGCACGCGCTACGACAATATCGACCTGGTAATTGTCCGCGAGAACACCGAAGACCTCTACGCCGGGATAGAATACGAGAAAGGTTCCGACGGCGCAAGGGCGATAATCGACACCGTGAAAGCGCACGGAGGGCGCGAAATAAGGCCGGATTCCGGCATCAGCATAAAGCCCATATCCGTCATGGGCACCGAGCGAATCGTCCGCTTCGCGTTCGATTACGCCCGGAAGAGCGGCAGGAAAAAGGTAACGTCGGTGCACAAGGCGAACATAATGAAGTTCTCCGACGGCCTGTGGCTTGAGGTATCGCGCCAGGTGGCGAAGGAATTCCCGGACATAGAGTTCGAGGACAGGATTGTAGACAACATGTGCATGCAGCTCGTCCAGAAGCCGGAGCTATACGATGTAATAGTTCTGCCGAACCTCTACGGCGATATACTCTCGGATTTATGCGCGGGCTTAATCGGCGGCCTGGGCGTCGCTCCCGGCGCGAACATCGGCACGATAGGCGCGCTCTTCGAGCCTACGCACGGCTCCGCGCCGAAATACAAGGGGCTTAACAAGGTTAATCCCGTCGCCATGATGCTCTCCGGCGTGATGATGCTGGAACACTTAGGCGAGAAGGACGCGGCTAAAAAGATGAAGACGGCGATAGCCGACGTCATCCGCGAGGGGAAGGACGTTACATACGACCTGAAGCCCCGCCCCGACGACTCCACCGCCGTCGGAACAAGCCAAATGGCGGACGCGATAATAAGGAAGATGCGGGGGTAATGAAAGAAAAATACCTTAAGCTCGCCTATGCCCTTGCGGTTATCACTATAATCTACAACATGGCGGAGGGTATCGCCTCCGTCTGGCTCGGCTGGAACGGCGGGGCCTTCTCGCTTATCGGTTTCGGACTGGACTCTTTCGTCGAGGTCGTCTCCGCCGCGGGAATCCTGCACATGATAAGGAAGCAGCGCCTCTACGAGCACGGCCACGACCAATTCGAGAGGCGCGCGCTGACGATTACCGGCGGCGGGTTCTATCTCCTGGCGGCGGGGCTTGCGGCGACGGCGGCCTACAACTTCTATACGGGCCACAAGCCGGACACCGCGTTCTGGGGCATCGTCATCTCCGGGCTTTCAATCTCCTCGATGTGGCTTCTGATGCGGCTTAAGATGAAGGCCGGGCGCGCGCTCGGCTCGGACGCGATAATCGCCGACGCCGCATGCACGAAGACCTGCCTTTATCTCTCCGTCGTCCTGCTCGCCGCAAGCCTGGGCTACGAGCTCACGGGATACGGCTGGCTCGACTCCCTTGGCACGTTCGGCATAGCGCTGCTCTCGTTTAAGGAAGGCCGCGAGGTGTTCGGCAAGGCCAACGGGAAGGCGTGCTCCTGCTCCTGCGCCGAAGACTGACGCCGGGCAAAAACAAGGGGCCGCATGGGCCGGCCCCTGTATAAGTTCCGCCGCAGAGCGCCCGGCCTACCTGTCCGGGATCCTCGTCACGCTGTTGCTGTTATCGTTCGTCACCCACATGTTCGCGCCGTCGAAGGCTATGCCAATGGGATTGTTCCCCACGGTAACGGTCTCCACGACGGTTCCCGATGCGGCGTTTATCACGAACACGTTGTTGTCGCCACCGTTCGCCACCCACATGTTAGTCCCGTCGAATGCTATGCCATAGGGATATATCCCCACGTTAATGGGATTAGAGGCAAGGCGCGTTGCGAGGTTTCCCGTTGCGGCGTTTATCACGGACACGGTGTTGCTGCCATTGTTCGCCACCCACATGCTCGTCCCGTCGAATGCGATGCCCCAGGGACTGCTCCCCACGTTAATGGGATTAGAGGCAAGGCCCGTGGCGAGCTGGCCCGTTACGGCGTTTATCACGGACACGGTGTTGCTGCTCATGTTCGTCACCCACATGTTCGCCCCGTCGAATGCGATGCCCCAGGGACTGCTCCCCACGGTAACGGGGCTGCCGCCGTTTATATTCGATGCGGGGGCGCCGGTGGCGGCGTTAATCACGGACACGGTGTTGCTGCTAAAGTTCGTCACCCACATGTTCGCGCCGTCGAAGGCTATGCCGGCGGGGCCGTTGAAACCGCCAATCACGCCGTTGGCGCCATAGGATGTTGCGGGCTGGCCGGTGGCGGCGTTTATCACGGACACGTTGTTGCTGCCACGGTTCGTCACCCACATGTTCGTCCCGTCGAAGGCTATGCCGAGGGGATTGATCCCCACGCCAGCGGTCTTCACGACGGTGCCTGAGGCGTTTATCACGGACACGTTGTTACTGCTAAAGTTCGCCACCCACATGTTCGCCCCGTCGAAGGCTATGGCCATGGGACCGTTCCCCACGCCAATTGTCCTGGTATACCACTGCAATAGCGCGGCCTGCATCGCGGACGGACTCTTGACCGCCGTTTGCATCGCCGTATCGACATAATTCTTGGTCGCGGCCTGATTGCCGAGAGTCGGGTCTCCGGACAAGGTCAAAGCGCCGTTTACCGTTGCGCCGTTGTTTATCGTTGCGCCGTTCCAGACCGACAAGCCGTTCCAGATGATCGATGAGCCGTAAGCCGACAGGCCGTCGTTTGCGGTCAACAGGCCGTTTGCCGTTAAGCTGCCGGAGAGCGTGCCACCGGCAAGGGAAAGCTTGCCCGCCTCGGCCCCTTCGGCGCGGGTGATCTCCCCGTTGAGGCCGGTTGTCAGCGTCCCCTCGACTCCTTCCGCGCGGGTGGTCTCCCCGTTGAGGCCGGTTGTCAGCGTCCCCTCGACTCCTTCCGCGCGGGTGGTCTCCGTCCCGACAGCGTTTGTCACGTACGCGTCGGTTGGCAAGGCATTGACAGCGGTTGTCAAAGTCCCCTCGACGGCTGTCTTCGAGGACGACAGATTAGTAAACCTTGTCGTCAACATCCCGACGGTTGTCCCCAACGTCCCGACATCGTTTACGCTCGCCGCGCCGTAAGTCACCTCATACCTCGCGCCCAACCTGGCAATCGGGTTGACGACCAGCAGCGCATACGTCCCCGGAGCGATGCCGGAAGGGAGCGAAGCGGTGATGCTCGTGTTGGTGGCGGATGATACCGGCAACATTAATTTACTATACGGGGATGTTTTTGCCGCAATTGCCACGGGGCTGTCGAACCAGACCTTTGGACGCAAACCGAAACCCACGCCAGTTATGGTTATTTCTTTCGGCGTCGTGGAATAATTAACCATGGCCGAGGATATAGCCACCGCCCACGCCGGAGCGGACAAAAGGGTTAACATAAATGCGACGGACAAACCGACAAGCAACTTCCTCATAGAACGCCTCCTTTGGAACTCGGTCGATAAAATACCGCCCCGGTGGGCGGCATGGTTAAAAATTAAAGAAAATTAATGCGGGCTAATTTACTCATAATCAAAACGGGTAGTCAAGAAAAAAAGACATGGATTCCCGACAGAGGCGTTCGGGAATTGCAAGGCGCTTTACTAATATTTGGCGTTCAACGCAAAGAGTAAATATCATCGGTCGGGAAAGCTCATTAATAATAGCAGCTACGGATTACTTCTTTAACCCACTGATTATTCGAGTAAAAAATTGTAAAAATCGTTAATTTTGGCCGGTATCGAAAGCGGGCTAAAAACGGCCCACGGGGGGCGGTTTTCAGGCCGAAAAACGGGCGCGGGGAAGGCTATTTTTACTGTTTATGCGACATCCCAAAAACCGCCAAAGGGGTGCGGGGAAGGCTATTTTTTACTGTTTATGCGACATCCCGAAACCGGCTAACCGGCTACTCCTCGCGCACGCCCTTGACTGCGTCCTTGAACTGTTTTATCGTTTTTTTATAATCGGTTGCGCCGAATATCGCGCTCCCGGCGACGAGTATGTCCGCACCGGAAAGCGCCGCTTCCTTCGCGTTATTTACCTTAATCCCGCCGTCCACCTCCAGCAGCACCTCCAGCCCCCTCATGTCTATCTCCACGCGCGCGCCGGATAGCTTGTCCATGCAGTTCGGGATAAACTCCTGCCCGCCGAAGCCGGGGTTTACGGACATTATCAAAAGCAGGTCGATATGCTCCCATACCCAGTCCAGAGAACTTAATGATGTCGAGGGGTTAAGCGCGACTCCGGCCTTCACTCCCTGCTCGCGTATGGCGGCCAGAGTCCGGTTCAAATGCCCGGAGGCCTCGGCGTGGACGGTAAGGTAATCCGCCCCGGCATGGGCAAAATCATGAATGAATCTCTCCGGTTCCATTATCATCAGGTGGACGTCTATGGGGAGCGAAGTGGCCTTTCTCGCCGCAGAAACGACCTTCGGGCCTATGGTAATATTGGGCACAAACCGCCCGTCCATCACGTCCACGTGTATAATATCCGCCCCCGCCTTCTCGACCGCCTTTATCTCCTCCGCAAGCCTCCCGAAATCCGCCGAAAGTATGGACGGCGCAATGCTTATCACTTATATAGCCTCCTTTAAAACTTGTTAAAAACCCTGTTTTGCGGCTCCGGCCTTCCGGCCCCCGGCCCCCGATGCCTGATTCCCCGGCGCTATCGGCACGGGAGCCTTGCCGGGCCTCGGCGCGGCCACACCAAGCGCGACGATTATCTGCCCGTTCGCAGGCAGCCTGAACCCGGCCTTCGGCTGTTGCGATGCAATCACGGCACCCTTCCCGGAATAAAGCACCTTCCCGCCCATCGGTCTCACCGCGTCTCCGGCCTGGGGCAGCGTCATTCCCCTTAAATCCGGCGTAACGTACCGAGTCCTCCTCGCGCCGCCGCTCACGAGCATATCCACCGCCGAATCCTTCTGAACCACGGCTCCCTGCGGCGGGGACTGCAATATCACCGTCTCGGCCGGGGACGGAGAATCGACCCGCGCCATCTCGCCGAGGTTCAGCCCGGCCTGCCTGAGCGTAATCTGCGCAAGCCGGAACACCTCGCCCGTCGCCTGGGGCACGGGCACTTCCTGCGAACCGAGGCTTACAACGACCATGACGTCCCTGCCGCTTTTAACGCGCTCACCCGGCGCGGGGTTCTGGCCGATTATATAGTTCTGCGGCACGGTGGGATGATGCTCCTCGCGTTCCACCTTTATGTTCAGGCCCGCGTTCCTCAGGAGATTTATGGCCGCGGGGAGGTTCATGTCCCGCACGTCCGGGACGGCCACGGTCCGGCTCCAGGTAACGGCCTTCATAGTGATGAACGCCGAGACGATCGCCAGGCCCAGGAATACGAGGGCGACAAGGGCTATCTGAAAAGATTTTTTAACCGTCAACGGCACGTCATCCTTGCCATGAAAAACCCGTCCGTCCCGTGCGGTATCGGAAACGTGCGGACGAGGTTGTTGATTGCCAAATACCGCGCGGCCCCGGGCAGAAACGGGCGCGGGTCGTCGAGCGTAAACTCCGCATGGCGCGAAAGGAATTTCTCCACCACGCCTTCGCCTTCCTCCGGCTCCGTGGAGCAGACGGAGTAAACCAGAACCCCGCCCGGCTTCAGAAGCCCGGAGACGTCCTCAAGCATCGATAGCTGCATCTGTGCCATCCGCGCGATGTCCGCAGGCTTCCTCGCATATTTTATCTCAGGGCGCCGCCGGACTATTCCCAGCGCGGTGCACGGCGCGTCGAGGAGAATGCGGTCGAAACAACCGGCCCGAAACGGCAATTTCCCCGCCGCGTCCGCCGCGACCGGAAATATGTTCGGCGCTTTGAGCCGTAGACTATTTTCTTTCAGAACCGCGAGTTTGTCAAGGGAGATGTCCATGGAGACGATATGCGCCCCTTGGCCGGAGCCGGTCAACCGGCTGGAGATGGACGAGAGGTGCGCGCTCTTGCCGCCGGGCGCGGCGCAGGCGTCGAGGACAAACTCGCCCGGTTCCGCAGCGACAAGCGTGGATACGAGCTGCGCCGCCTCGTCCTGCACGGAAAAAATACCATCGGCATATCCGGGAAGCTCCGTAACCGGCATATGCGAACGCACGACAAGCGCGTCCGGCGCGTATCTTCCAGGAGTGGTTTGAATCCCCGCTTTCCCGAATATCTCCGCCAGGGCCTCCCTGCTCGTGCCCGGCGCATTCGCCCTGACGACGAGCGGCGGCCTTTCGTTCCCGGCCTCCATGAGGGCCTTCGCGCCTTCAAAACCGAAACGCTCCGTCCACCTCTTCACAAGCCATTTCGGATACGATAACTTAATCGACAGATAATCGGCGGGCTCTTTCTCAGGGTCGGGAAATTTCACCTTCTCCGGCTCCCGAAGCATGTTCCTTAACACCGCGTTCACGAATCCGCCCGCGCCGGTACCCTTGCCGCCGGATAGTCCCTTCGCCTGCTCCACGGCCTCGTCCACAGCCGCGCGCGGCGGGATCTTGTCCAGGTAAAGTATCTGGTATGCCGCGAGCCTCAGGATATTTCTTATCTCCGGCTGGACCTTCCGGGGGTCGTTTATATAAAACGAAAGCGAATAATCGAGCGTTACGAGGTTCCTTATGACGCCGTAAACGAGTTCCGTTACAAGACGTCTGTCCCGGCTGTCGAGGGAATATATGAGGAATGCCTGATGGAGCAGGACTTCCGCGCGTGCCGGTCTACCGGCTTCGGGCGGCACGCGGGAGATAACATAAAGGGCGGCGTCTCGTGGCCGGTCGACCGGCTTCTGACCCGGCCCATCGATAGATTTTATGGCTGGCGCTGCGCTTTGGGCGGGAGTGATATTCTTCTTTTCCCCGCCCCCCTTACGCATTGGCGGGCAAGATGAAGGTTTCGAGCGCCTCCTTTACGTCGTTCATGTCCACGCGCGTGTTCATGCACGGCCCGAACGGGCGGTCATTCAATATCCCTATCACGGGCAGGGGATAGCTGTCCACGATGCCGCTCGTCAGGTCTCTCTCGCAGGCGACGGCTATTATGGCCTTCGGACGCTTTTCCTTTATTATCCTCCTGGCGAGCGTCCCGCCAGTGGCGACGGAGAGGTCTACATTATACCTGTCGGCGACGGCGACGAGGTCTTTTATCTCGCACTTCCCGCAGCCCTTGCACCGGTGGACGTCTCCGGTAATCTTTATGTTGCACTCGTTTATCTGTATGCAGTGCGGAAGGAGTATCAACAGCCTGTCCGGCTTCACCTTCCCGACGTTCGAGCGGACGAGCTGGTTGTTCACGGCGATGAAGGACTGCTGGACCCTGTCGCGCGAGATGCCGAGGAGCTTGCCCACTATGACCATAAGCGGGAAGAGCACTTTTATAACCACGAACCGAAGCCTCTGGGCAAGGAATATCTCGTGCCCCCGGATGAGCGTGATAATAAGGAGCAATACGCCGGAGGCGACAATCCCTACGGCCCCGAAGATAATTACCGTCAGGACAGCCGGAAGCAGCGGATTGATATTCCTGAGGCCCACCTGCGGGATATACCACAGGAGCCATCCGGCCCCCGCGAGCAGGCCCATGGTTACTATGAGCAGGGTTATGAATACCCTCTTCTTCGGCTCTTTCATCCTAAGCGCTCGCCCGGCGAAATTTTATGTCCCGCGAGGTATTCCGACGCCTTCATCCTGCGCCCGCCCTCCGGCTGAAGCTCATGAATTACGACCGCGCCTTCCCCGGCGGCCACGACTATGCCGTCCTTTTCTGCGGAGACGACCGCTCCGGGGAGCGCTCCGGCCTCTGTCACGGCTGTCGCCGCCTTCCAAATCCTCACCGTCTTCCCCGCTCTGAATGTATACGCCCCAGGCCACGGGTCGAGCCCGCGCACCGTTCTTTCTATCTCGCGCGCCGTCTTCGTCCAGTCAATCCTGCCCGTTTCTTTTTTGAGTATCGGAGCGTAGGTGGCCCGCGTATCGTCCTGGGGAACCGGCTTGAGCCTCCCGCCCTCGAACTCCGCAAGGGCTTTCACTATAAGCCCGGCCCCCATGAGGCCAAGCCTTTCCGTCAGTGCGCCCGCAGTGTCATCAGGCAGTATCGGCTCTTCCCCGGACGTCAATATCGCCCCCGTATCCATCCCCTCGTCCATCAGCATGATGGTGATGCCGGTCCTCTCCTCGCCGTTTATGATTGCCCGGTTGATAGGCGCGGCGCCCCTGTATGCCGGGAGCAGGGATGCGTGGACATTGAAGCTGCCGAATCTTGGTATGTCGAGGAGTGCCCTCGGGAGTATCTGTCCGAATGCGGCCACGACAAAGGCGTCCGGGCCGGTCTTCCTTATTTCCTCTATCGCCTCCGGTTTCTTTACTCTCTCAGGCTGGAAAACCGGCAGATTCAGAGATTCCGCCAGTTCCTTTACCGGCGGCGGGACGGGCTTTTTGCTTCTGCCCCTAGGCCTGTCCGGCTGGGTTACCACGAGCGGGATTTCGTGCCCTGCCTCCACGAGGGCGCGAAGCGCAGGCACGGCGAAGACGGGTGTCCCCATGAAGACAATTCTCAAGGGGCCGCCTTGTCTTCTTTAAGGTTCTTCTTCACCCTGCGCTTGAAGAGGCCGCGCTTCAGGGGGCTTATCCGGTCTATGAAGAGCACGCCGTTCAAGTGGTCTATCTCGTGCTGGAAGGCGCGGGCAAGAAGCCCCTCGCCTGATACCTCGCGGGGCTTGCCGTCCCTGTCCGCCGCCTTGACGCGGACTTTCGCAAAGCGCGTGACGACGGACTGGAAGTCCGATACGCTAAGGCATCCTTCCTCTTCGTTCTGTTCGCCCTCCGTGGAGATTATCTCCGGGTTTATAAGCACCAGAAGCGGAGACTTCTCGTCCTTCGTGGATACGTCGATAACCGTAAGCCTGAGCGGTATCCCCACCTGCGGGGCTGCCAGGCCGACCCCCGGAGCGGCGTACATCGTCTCTATCATGTCGTCTATAAGTTGCTGTATTTCCGGGGTTATTTCGGCCACCGGCCTCGATTTCCTCCGGAGAACAGGGTCGGGATATTTTCTTATTTCAAGGACTGCCAAAACCTGCCTCCGAGCTAAACATATCTTACTGTATTTGTATCATTTCCGGCGCGAAAATTCAAGATAAAGGCGCCGGTTAAATTTACGCCGCCTCCGCCTCGACCATCCTGCGGAAGGCGAGCCGCCCGCCCTCCACGTCCGCCTGAACGGTATCGCCCTCCTTGAACTGCCCTTCGAGTATCTTCATGGCGAGCGGGTTCAATATCTCGCGCTGTATGGTGCGTTTAAGCGGCCTTGCGCCGTATGCCGGGTCGTAACCCATCGTTACCAGCATCTCCCGTGCCGCCGGGGTCAATACTATGTTCAGCTTCTTCCGGGCGATATGCCTCTGGAGGAGCTTAAGCTGAATATCCACTATCCGCTTCAACTGCTCCTCGGAGAGCGGGTGGAATATTATTATGTCGTCGATGCGGTTTAAGAACTCCGGCTTGAAATGTATCTTTAGCGCCTCGGACACAAGCCCCCGCATCTCGTCTTCGGTCTTCGCATCCTGTATGACCTGGCTACCGATGTTGGAGGTCATGATGACGACGGTATTCTTGCAATCAACCGTGCGCCCGTGGCCGTCCGTCAGCCTGCCGTCTTCCAGGAGCTGAAGCAGGACGTTGAACACCTCCGGATGCGCCTTCTCTATCTCGTCGAAAAGTATCACGGAATAGGGCCTTCTGCGCACGGCCTCGGTCAGTTGGCCGCCCTCCTCGAAGCCCACGTATCCCGGAGGCGCGCCGATAAGCCTCGACACCGTATGCTTCTCCTGGTATTCGGACATGTCTATCCTGACCATCGCCTTCTCGTCGTCGAAAAGGAACTCGGCCAGAGCGCGCGCAAGCTCCGTCTTGCCGACTCCCGTCGGCCCAAGGAATATGAACGAGCCTATCGGCCTGTTCGGGTCCTGTATCCCCGCCCTCGCCCGGCGCACGGCGTCCGACACGGCCTGCACGGCCTCTTCCTGTCCGACAATCCTCTCGCCGAGCCGATCCTCCATTTTCGTAAGCTTTGCGGCCTCGCCTTCGAGCATCTTCGATACGGGCACGCCCGTCCATTTCGAGACAATCTGGGCTATGTCCTCGTCATCGACTTCTTCCTTGAGGAGCGACCCCTGCGCCTGCAAGGACGCCAGGGCCTCGTTCTGCCCCTGAAGACCCTTGTTCAGCTCCACGATAGTCCCGTAGCGAAGCTCCGCCGCGCGCCCCAGGTTCCCCTCGCGTTCCGCGCGCTCCGCATCGGCTTTGGCCTGCTCCAGCTTCTCCTTAAGCCCCCGAATTTGTTTGATTGCCTCTTTCTCGTTCATCCACCTCGCATGAAGCCCGGAGCGCTTCTCGGAGAGCCCGGAAATCTCTTTCTCTATACCGCTTAACCGTTCCCTGGACGCCTGGTCTTTTTCCTTTTTTACCGCCTGTCGCTCAATCTGCAGCCGCCTTATCGTCCTGTCGAGTTCATCGAGCTCCGTGGGCATGGAGTCTATCTCCATCCTTAGTTTCGACGCCGCCTCGTCGATCAGGTCTATGGCCTTGTCCGGCAGGAAACGGTCGGTAATGTAGCGGCTGGAAAGCATAGCCGCCGCGATGAGCGCGGAGTCCTTTATCCGCACGCCGTGGTGGACCTCGTAGCGTTCCTTGAGGCCCCTGAGTATCGATATGGTATCGTCCACGTCGGGCTCCTGCACCATGACCGGCTGGAAACGCCGCTCAAGGGCCGGGTCTTTCTCTATGTGTTTCCTGTATTCGTCTATGGTCGTCGCGCCGACGCACCGAAGCTCGCCCCTGGCAAGGGCGGGTTTCAGCATGTTCGACGCGTCCACCGCCCCTTCCGCCGCGCCCGCCCCGACAAGCGTATGCATCTCGTCTATGAAAATGACAATCTTCCCCTGGGATTCCTCGACGGCCTTCAGAACCGCCTTGAGCCTGTCCTCGAACTCGCCCCGGAACTTTGCCCCGGCGATAAGCGCGCCCATGTCGAGCGCGACGACGCGCTTTTCCTTCAGGCCTTCCGGCACGTCCCCGGCGATTATTCTCTGGGCAAGGCCCTCGACTATGGCCGTCTTGCCGACGCCCGGCTCGCCTATCAATACCGGGTTGTTCTTCGTCCTGCGGGAGAGGACTTGAATCACCCGGCGGACCTCCTCGTTCCGGCCAATCACCGGGTCGAGCTTTCCTTTTCGGGCAAGGTCGGTCAAGTCGCGCCCGTATTTCGCAAGGGCCTCGTATTTCCCTTCGGGGTTCTGGTCCGTTACCCTCTCCGAACCCCGGATTTCCTTCAATGCCGCGAGGATACTGTCCCTTTTTGCGCCCGCTTCCTTAAGCAGCCTGCCCGCCGCGCCGTCGTCTTCCGCCATGGCGAGAAGCAGGTGCTCCGTCGAGACGTACTCGTCCTTCAGGCCGTCCATCTCCCGCGCCGCGCGGTCGAGCATTTTATTCAGCCTTGGCGTTACATATACCTGCCCCACCTGGCCCGCGCCTGAGACCTTAGGCATACGCTCAAGCTCCGAGATTATATTTCCTTCGAGCGCCCTTAAGTCCGCGCCGAGTCTTTTTAGAATCGGCGGCACAACGCCCTCCGGCTGCCTGAGGAGCGAAAACAGAAGATGCTCCGCGTCAACCTGCTGCTGCCCGCGCCTGCCCGCCTCGTCCTGCGCGGCCATCACCGCTTCCTGCGCCTTTACCGTAAATTTATCAAGCCGCATAAATCCTCCGTCTTACTTACACCGAAAGTCACTGGATTCCCGCCTGCGCGGGAATGACGGCTTATTTTCCCCTCACTTTTACTACCTTCCCCTCCGGCACCTTAGCCAGCGGGTGCTTCGCCTCATCCTCGCGGCGCGAAAGCTCCCGCATGAACTCCTCGCGCATCCCGAACATCATCTGCTCCATCTCGTCCTGGAGCCTCTGCATCTTCTCGCGCATGGAGAGTATCACTTCCACGCCGGCAAGGTTCACGCCCATGTCGCGGGTGAGGTTAATTATCGCCCGGATGCGCTCCACGTCATCCTCGGAATACATCCTGACGCCCGCGCGCCGGGAGGGATGCACAAAACCCTCGCGTTCATAAAGCCTTAGCGTCTGCGGGTGCACGCCGAGCATCTCGGAGACCACGCTTATCATGTATACGGCGGTTTGTTTTTTACCCATTCCGCAGCCCCGCCCCCGGCGCCGTAAACCGCGCCCTCGCTGTATAAAAAACACTCGTAATCATGCCGCGCCCCTCCCGCGCCTGAACCCGCTGAAGCCGATGCCCGC
>JAJYGS010000172.1 GCA_021785055.1 Nitrospirota bacterium
AGTCCGCCCGGAGAGACGATGCCGAGAAGCCGGTAGGCCGGCCTCGGCCAGTCGACTGGCTTCGAGCCTCAAGCTCGCGCGCGAGTTCCGAAATCCATGGCCAGTCCGACACCGCCGAGCCGACAAGGCCGATTTTCTTTGCGAGCTTCCTGCCCGCCTCGATGTCTTTTTTGACGGACTCAAAACTTCTGTTCCTCGGAGGCCGATAGACGTACCCCGCCATGCAGAAGCGGCAGTGCCGCCCGCAGCCGCGCGAAAGCTCCACCATGAACATGTCGCCAAACTCGGTGTCCGGCGTGATTATGGCGCTTCTGGCCGGGAATTTATCCAGGTCTTTTACGTACCGTCTTATTACCTTCTCAGGCGCGCCGGGCGGGGGGGTAAACGATTTTATCGTGCCGTCGGGGTTATATGCGGGTGTATAAAGCGAAGGTATGTAGATGCCGGGGATTTTCGATAGCGCGGTGAGAAGCTCCCGGCGGCTGGCGGATTTTACATTGGCGTATTCGTCCAGGAACTCGTTTATCGATTCCTCGGCCTCGCCGACTACTACTGCATCGAAAAAATCTGCCAGAGGTTCAGGGTTGAAGAACGTGCAGACGCCGCCGAAAACAAGCAGCGGATGGGATTCGTTCCTGTCCCTGGAAAGGGGGGGAATTCCGGAGAGCCGGAGGAAATCCGCCACAGCAGTATAGCCGTGCTCGAACGAGACCGAGAATGCAAGTATCTCGAAATCGCGCGGTTTTGCCCCTGTCTCTATGGAAGCCGGCAGACCGGCTTCAAACCGCCGCTTCCTTTCATCCGGGAGGAACAGTCTCTCGGCAAGGGCGTCCGCGCGCGCGTTTATGATGCGGTAAATCGTCTGATATCCGAGCGAGGACATGCCAACGTAATACGTCCCCGGAAATACCAGGCCTACCGTAATTCTCCCGCCCCGCGGCTTGATTATCGCGCCCGTTTCCCTGCGGCCTTCGGCGCTTTTTTCCCTATACAAGTTTAATCAGTCCGCCTGCCTCCGGAGAAACGTCGGCACGTCCAGCTCGTCCTCGTCGTCTATACCAAGGGCCTCGTTTCTGAAATCCAGCCCGGCAACCTTCCTTAAATACGCCGGCTTGTCGATGGCCTTATCAACGAACGCCTTTACGTTCGAGGCCTTGCCGAGTATCTTCTCCTCGCCGATGGACATCTCCGTTATGTCCGTATTCCCGGCATAGGTTCTCGGCTCCCGCCCAAGGCTTGCCGCCTTCGGTATCGCCTTCTCGTCCAGGCGCACCGCCTGGGATACGGCGCTGCCTTCAAAACCCGTGGCTATGACCGTAACACAGACCTCGTCGGTCATATCCTCGTTTATTACGGAGCCGAAGATGATATTGGCTTCGGGGTCGGATGCCTCCTGGATTATCGTCGAGGCCTCTATGACCTCGGTCATGGTGAGGTCGGGGCCGCCGGTGATGTTGATGAGCACGCCCCTCGCGCCGTCGATTGTCCCCTCTTCGAGGAGCGGCGACGATATTGCCTTCTGAGCCGCCTCTACCGCGCGGTTGTCGCCCTGCGCCACGCCCGTTCCCATTACGGCGCGCCCCATCGACGACATCACGGTCTTCACGTCGGCGAAGTCGAGGTTGATATACCCGTTCATCATAATGACGTCGGATATGCCCTGCACCGCCTGGCGGAGCACGTCGTCGACGATGGAGAACGCCTGCTTGAAAGGCGTCCGTTTGTCTATCACGCCGAGCAGTCTCTGGTTCGGAATCGTGATAATGGTGTCAACGCACTTCTTGAGCTCGTCCAGTCCGGTTTCGGCCTGTTTCATCCTCTGTCTGCCCTCAAAGATAAAAGGCTTCGTAACGACGGCGACCGTCAGCGCACCCATTTCTCGCGCGACCTGCGCGATTACCGGAGCCGCGCCGGTGCCCGTGCCGCCTCCCATGCCGCAGGTGACGAAGACCATGTCCGAGCCGGAAAGGGCTTCCCGGATATTATCCACGTCCTCCTGCGCCGCATGTCTGCCCACCGTCGGGTTTGCGCCCGCGCCAAGGCCGCGCGTAAGCTGCGCTCCGAGCTGGATCTTGTGCGGCGCGCAGGATTTCTCCAGCGCCTGCACGTCCGTGTTGGCGGTTATGAATTCTACGCCGGCAAGCCCTGCCGCAATCATGGTATTGACGGCGTTGCCGCCTCCTCCGCCGACACCTATTACCTTGATGTTCGCCCCCCTTCTCGCTTCCTCTTCAAATTCGAACATCAAAATACCTCCTTTCTGGTTAACCTGCTGTGATCCCTGGGCTTCAATAGGCCCGTGTCTTTAGAAAAAGTTCTCCACCCATTCCCGCATCCTGCCTATAACCTTCGTAAAGAGATTGCCGTCCGAAATCCGCTTCACATTCCCCGCGCCCGCCTGCTGCGCCCCGAAGATGACCAGGCCGACGCCCGTGGCGTACATGGGAGAATTCACAACGTCAACAAGGCCCCCGATGTTCATCGGGAACCCGCGCCGGGCGGGCATCTCCATTACGCGCTCCGCAGCCTCCGGGATGCCTTCCATTACCGCAGTCCCGCCGGTTATGACAACACCGGATGCTATGCGTTCCTCGAAGCCCGTCTTCCGGAACTCCTTCAGGACAAGTCCGAAAATCTCCTCCACGCGCGGCTCCGTTATCTCGGAGAGGACCTGCCGTGAAAGCACCCTTGGCGGCCTTCCGCCCACGCTTGCGACCTCTATCGTCTCGTCGTCTCTGACCATGTTCGTAAGCGCGCAGCCGTATCTCTTCTTTATCTTCTCCGCCTCCGCCGCCGGAGTCCTGAGTCCCACGGCGATGTCGTTTGTCAGGTGGTTCCCGCCTATCGCTATGACCGCCGTATGCCAGATGCCGCCCTCGACGAAGATGGCGAGGTCGGTAGTCCCGCCGCCGACGTCAACCACCGCCACGCCGAGTTCCTTCTCGTCGTTTGAAAGAACCGAATAGCTCGAAGCGAGCGGCTCCAGGACGATGTCGAGCACGTCGAGTCCGGCGCGGTTGCAGCTCTTGATGATATTTTGCGCGGAGGTAACGGCGCCGGTAACAACATGCACCTCGGCCTCCAGCCGGACTCCGCTCATGCCGAGCGGCTCCTTTATCCCGTCCTGGTCGTCTATCGAAAACTCCTGCGGGAGCACGTGGAGTATCTCCCTGTCCATCGGTATCGCCACGGCCTTGGCCGCTTCGATGACACGGTCGACGTCCGCCCTTGAGATCTCGCGGTCTTTTATGGCTATCACGCCGCGGCTGTTGAAACTTTTTATGTGGCTTCCGGCGATGCCGGCAAAGACGGCGTTTATCTCGACGCCCGCCATCAGCTCGGCCTCTTCGACGGCCTTTTTTATGGACTCGACGGTGCTCTCTATATTGACGACGACTCCCTTTCTGAGGCCGTGCGAGGGATGACTCCCGATGCCGACTATGTCAATCCTGCCCTCCTCCTTGACCTCGCCGACTATCGCGCATATCTTCGTCGTCCCGATATCGAGTCCGACGATTATATTGTCCTTTCTCGCCAATCCCCACCTCCTCCCTTTAGAATGACTGCGCGTCAAGGGTCTGCTTACCGGCGGCATCCGGTCTGCCCGAAGCCGGTCTACCGGCCACAACCACCTTGCCGGCGAACCTAAGGTCGAGCAGCCCGGGTTTCAGGCCGCGTCTGGCGATGTCGGATTCGACATCCGTCAGCCGCCTTATCTTTTGCCGGTATCCTCCGCCGCCGACAAGCACGCGGACGCCGCCGAACAAGAGGCACGGGTTATTGTCCTTTCCGATTTCGACCGCCGACGACGACAGCGGGCCTTTGCTCGCGCGCGTTATACTCAGGAGCCTGAGCGCCTTCCCAAGACACCCCACGGTCTTCATGTCGAGTATCCGGAGACCTTGCGACGAAGGGTATTCTACGACCGGCAGAAATCCCCATCCCGGCTGTGTTGCCTTTGCAAGCGCGAAACCGTCCGAATCGACGAGATATTCGCCTGAGGCGGTCTTTACGACAGCCGCCGGAGTCCGCTCCGTAAGCTCGAAACGCACCTCGTCCGGGAAGTCCCTTCGCACGAGCCCCGACTTTATCCACGGATGGCCTTCAATCCTCTTCACGGCGTCCTTCATGTCATAGGACAGGATGCTCTCTCCTGTAGGGTCGCCGATAAACCTGATGAAGTCTTCCTTCCGCACGTATTTCAGGCCCTCCACCCGCACATGTTTAATTTTGAACGCCGGGATGCGGCAGACGTATCTTTTGACTGCGCGCGCGGCCATCGGGGCAAGGAACGCGAACCCTGCGACAATGATAATAACGGCTGCCGGGAGCAATATCTTCCTGCCGAGCTTTTTCCGCCCCCTGGATTTCGCCGGGTTCTTCCGGCCATCAGTCCTCATCCGCGCCTCAACGCCCCTTCGAGCATCCGCTCTATCAGTCCCGTAAAATTTAAACCAGCCGCAGAAGCCGCCTTCGGAAGCAGGCTCGTGGATGTCATGCCGGGCAGCGTGTTCATCTCCAGGACGTACGGGTTTTCGTCCCTGTCAACGCGAAAGTCCACCCGCGCGTATCCATATCCGTGCAGGACGTCGAACACCTCGATCGCCATGGCCTTTATACGTTTCTCAAGCTGCGGGGGAAGTTTAGCCGGGCAGATATATTCCGTGTCGTGCGTCAGGTATTTCGCATCGTAGTCGTACACACCGCTCTTCGGGACTATCTCCACCAAGGGCAGGGCTTCGTAGTTTAGTATCCCGGCTGTTATCTCGCGTCCCTCGATATATCTTTCGACGACGGCTTCCCTGTCGTGCGAGAACGCAAGCTTCAGCGCGGAAGACATATCGTCCTTCTTATACACAAAGCTCATCCCGATGGTCGAGCCTTGGGTCGAGGGCTTCACCACCGCGGGCAGGCCAAAGCTTTCCGCAAGGGACAAATCGGCAGAGGAATTCTTAACGATAATACATTCCGCCGTGGGGATATTGTGGTATTTCAGAATTTTTTTAGTTATCGCCTTGTCCATAGCGATTGCGGAGCCTGTTACGCCCGTGCCGGTATAGGGCAGTCCCATTGTTTCAAGCAGGCCCTGGATCGTCCCGTCTTCGCCGAATTTGCCGTGCAGCGCGAGGAAAACCAAGTCGTGCCTTGTTTCAGCAATATCTTTCACAAGCCCCGGCCCGTCGTACACGATTGGGGCGGCATTATATCCTGCGCCCCTGAGCGCCTCGAGAACCGCCGCCCCGGACGAGAGCGATACCTCCCTCTCAGCCGATAGGCCTCCCATCAAGACTGCGATCTTTTTATTTGCAAGATTATCAAGCATTCCAATCTCTTCCTACGATTTTGACTTCCGGCTCCAAATCAAATCCGGTCTTGTCTTTAACCTTTTGCTTCACAATTTCCATTAAGGCTATAAAATCCTTTGCCGTCGCACCGGAGGCATTAATCAGAAAGTTTGCATGTTTCCCCGATACCGCCGCCCCCCCGACGGATAATCCTTTCAGTCCCGCGCCTTCTATAAGTTTCCAGGCCTTCTCGCCCGGAGGGTTCTTGAACGTGGAGCCTGCGCTTTTTTCGGCGAGCGGCTGGGAGGCCCTCCTCTTTTTTATAAATTCCGACGCGCGGGCCTTTATCGCTCCCGGGTCGCCGGGCACAAGCCTGAACCAGGCTTCAGCCACCGCAGCGTTCTCCGGTATGCCGCCGTGCCTGTATTCTTTCCGGGTCTCGCCGGCGATCAATTCAGACGCCTTTCCGTCTTCTTTTATAAGCAGTGTTTTATATAAAATATCTTTTATCTCGTAACCGTACGCGCCCGCGTTCATGTATACCGCGCCGCCCACGGTTCCGGGAATTCCCGCGGCGAATTCCAGTCCGGAGAGACCTTCGTCCGCACAGAAATTCGCAAGCTTCGGAAGAGGCGTCCCCGCCCCGGAGCGGATGGCAATATCTCCGCCCTCGACGTTCTCCTTTATAATCCAGTCCAGCTTCGCAAGGTTTATCACCAGCCCATCTATCCCGCCGTCTTTCACGAGGAGGTTCGTCCCGTTCCCTATGATGAACGCCGGGACGCCTTCAGACCACGCTCCCTTGACAATGTCAACGAGCTGTCCGACGTTCTCCGGAAACACCATCGCGTCAGCCGGGCCGCCAATCCCGAGCGAGGTATGCATGGACATCGGCTCCGAGAGCCTGACCTCGCCGGCAAATTTCAGTCTGCCGATAAGTTCAGCCGCCGTCATAATCTGTTCAACTTCTCAAGGAACAATTCTCCCACCTTCCAGACGTCGCCCGCGCCGAGCGTTATCACGAGGTCGCCGGGCTTTGTCACTTCCTTAAGCCAGTCCACGGCTTTTTCCTGTGTCTTGATAAAAGACGCGTCCTTGTGCCCCTGGCCTTTTATGCCGTCATACAAATTCTTCGCGCTGACACCGTCGATAGGCTTTTCGCCCGCCGGGTATATGTCCATCACCGCAAGCTTGTCCGCCTGGTTGAACGCGGTAAAAAACTCCTTCATAAGATCGCGCGTCCGGGTGTAGCGATGCGGCTGAAATACGACAACCGTCCTCCTGTCCCACCCGGCCTTCGCGCCGGCGAGCGTCGCCTTTATTTCCGTCGGGTGGTGGCCGTAGTCGTCAACGACCGTTATGCCGCCGACCTCGCCCTTTATGAAGAATCGTCTGTGCAGTCCGCCGAATTCGGCGAGCGCAGCGCGTATAGTCTCAAGCGGGATGTCAAGTTCCAGCGCCACGGATATTGCGGCGAGGGAGTTGTACACGCTGTGCCGGCCGGGGATGGCGAGCTTGAACCTGCCCAGGCTCTCGCCCTTCTTAAGCACCTCGAATTCCGAACCCATGCCGTCGAATTTTATGTTCCTCGCCGAGATGTCGGCCTGCGAATTTAAACCATATGCGACGTATCTCTTCTTTACCTGCGGGATAAGCTCCCGCACGTGTTCCACGTCCAGGCAGAGCACGGCCAGACCGTAGAACGGAATCTTGTTTATGAATTGCAGGAAAGCGTCTTTTATCTCATCTATGCCTTTCGTATAGTGGTCGAGATGCTCCTCGTCGATATTCGTCACGACGGCGATGGTGGGTGAGAGCATGAGGAAGCTGCCGTCCGATTCGTCCGCCTCCGCCACGAGGAATTCTCCCTGCCCAAGCTTCGCGCCCGCTCCGAATATGTTGAGCTTCCCGCCTATTACCACCGTCGGATCTATCCCGCCTTTCGAGAGGATGGTGGAGACCATCGACGTCGTGGTGGTTTTCCCGTGCGCCCCGGCGACGGCAATCCCGTATTTAAGGCGCATCAGCTCCGCGAGCATCTCCGCGCGCGGTATAACCGGTATCTGCCGCTCCCTCGCCGCCGCGACCTCAGGGTTGTCCTCCTTGACGGCGGAAGATATGACGACTACGTCCGCTCCCTCGACGTTCGCGGCCTTGTGCCCTATGAATATCTCCGCGCCGATGGATTCAAGCCTTTTGGTCGTATCGCTTTCCTTGAGGTCGGAACCGCCGACCTTGTATCCGAGATTTATCAGCACCTCGGCGATGCCGCTCATACCGACGCCGCCGATACCGACGAAGTGTATCCTCCGGTACTTCTTATACATTAATACTCCTTTATGCGAGAGCCGATTCCCTGCATACCTCAAGCACACTGGCGGCGGCCTCCGGCCTTCCGAGCGCCTTTGAGCGCTCCTTCATTCCAAGAAGGGCTTCCGCATCAGAAAGCAGGTTTCTTATTTCGTCCGCCAGCCTTTCGCCAGTCGCGTCCCGATCGAGCACCACCCTTGCCGCCCCGGCGGCCTCCAACTCGCGCGCGTTTTTCTCCTGGTGGTTGTCCGCGGCGAACGGATATGGTATAAGCACGGCAGGCTTGCCAAGCGCCGTAACCTCGGCGATGGTTAGCGCGCCCGCGCGGCAGATTACAACGTCCGCGCATGCGTATGCCGACGCCATGTCGTATATGTACGGCATCACGCGGCAGGTGAATCCTGCCCGGCCGTATGCGGCGGCGGTTTCGTCGTAATCCCTCTGTCCGGTCTGATGAATAAACTGGATTTTATCTTTCATATCCGAAAGCCTTGGAAGCGCGTCCGCGACAGCCCTGTTTATCCGCGACGCCCCTCCGCTTCCGCCGGTAATGAGCACCGTGATTTTATCCTCCTGAAGGCCCATCGCCTCCTGGGCGTCGCCCTTTTTCACGTCGAGCAGCCCACGCCTGATCGGGTTCCCGGTCAGGACGCATTTTTTTGCCGGGAAGGATCTTTCGCCGGCCTGAAAACCGAGGCATACCCTGTCGGCTATCTTCCCAAGCCACTTGTTTGCAAGGCCGGGGGCCGCATTCTGCTCCTGGATGATTACCGGCTTCCCGGCAAGCCTCGCCGCAAGCACCGCCGGGAACGAGGCGTAACCTCCTACCCCCAGGACGGCGTCAGGCCTGAACTCACGAATCATACCAGCCGCCTGTGCTACCCCTGCCGGAATGGACAGGAGCGTCTTTATCTTTTGCGAAGCGCCCATACCCTTGAACCTGCCCGCGTCTATCAGCTTCAGCTCGAAACCCTCCCTTGGGACAACCCGTCCCTCGATTCCCTGCGCAGTGCCGACGAACAAGACCTCGATGCCTTCCTTCACTGCCTCAGCCGCCACCGCAATCCCCGGATAGAGATGTCCGCCCGTTCCGCCGCCGGCGATTAAAAGCCTCTTCAATTAGTCGGCGCTCCTGCGCTGTCCTGACGGCGGTTTCCGCGTGAAACGCTCAGCATAATCCCTACCGACACGAGCGCAACAAAAACCGACGACCCTCCCGCGCTGATGAACGGGAGCGGCATGCCCTTGTTCGGGAATATGCCCGTCGCTACACCCATGTTTATAAGGGCCTGCAACCCTATCATCAGCGTCAGCGCGAAAACCAGGAGCCGCCCGAACGGGTCCCTGCACTTAAGCGCAAGCCTCATGCCGAACAGCATAAACAGCAGGAAAAGTATTACTATGGCCGTTGCGCCTATGAATCCGAATTCCTCGCCGATGACCGAGAATATGAAGTCGTTGTGCGGCTCCGGCAGGAAAAGCAGCTTCTGTCTGCTCTGGCCCAGTCCCACGCCCGTCAGTCCGCCGCCGCCGAACGCGAGAAAAGACTGGATGGTCTGGAACCCGGCGCCAAGAGGATCGTTCCACGGGTTCATAAAAGTGTGGAGGCGGCTTTTGCGATAACCGACCTTGAAGAGTTGCAGATAAAGAACCGGTATTGCCCCAAGCACCAGCGCGCCCAGGTGGGACAGCTTCGCCCCGCCTGCAAAAAGCATCATGAATACAACCGCGCATATCGCGGCGGCTGTCCCGAAATCAGGCTCCAGGGCAATCAGCAGGACGAGGGTCCCGCAGATAAAGAGATACGGTCCGATGCCGTGCCAGAAATCGTGCAGTCTGTCCGCCCTCTTTGCAAGCGACGCGGCTACGAACGTGAAGAGGACTGGCTTGGTAAATTCGGATGCCTGTAACGAAAAACCCGCGAGCCTTATCCACCTGCGCGCGCCGTTCACCTCCGGCCCGACCAGGGTTATTATAAGCAGTATAAAACACAAAAACAGCGCGGGCAACGAGAGCTTCCGGAAGATTTTATAGTCCATCCTCCAGGCGGCGAACATCGCCGCCATCCCGGCCCCGGCCCAGACAATCTGCCTCTTCAGGTAATAGGCCGAGTCGTTGTGATACCTAAGCGCCATGACCGAGCTCGCGGAATACACCATCACAAGCCCGAAGGACAGTAGTATAAGCGTTATGAAAAAAATTAAGCTGTCTTCGCGGATTTGCTTAAGCTTCATTGGTTACAGGCTCCGCACTATCTCCTTGAACTGCCGGCCACGGTCCTCGAAATCCATGAACATGTCAAAGCTCGCGCAGGCGGGGGAAAGCAGCACAACATCGCCCCTTGACGCCGCGTCTTTTGCCTTCAATACGGCGTCCTTCAAAGACGACGCGCGCACGGTCTCGGTCTCGCCGCCGATCGCCTCGTCCATCACGTCCGCGGCCTTGCCGAAAAGCACGAGCCTCTTGACCCTCTCCCGCACAAGCTTCTTAAGCGGCGAGAAATCACTGTGCTTGTCCAGGCCGCCCGCGAGCAATATCACCGGTTCGGTGAAGCTTTCTATGGATTTCTCCACCGCCCCGACGTTTGTTCCCTTGGAATCGTTTATGTAGCTCACGCCGTTTATTTCCCGTACGAATTCCAGCCTGTGCTCAAGTCCCGGAAATTCGCGGAGGACTTTCTCCACCGCGCCTGCTCTGGCCCCGGCGGCAAGCGTTATTGCAGCGGCGGCAAGCGCGTTCTCAAGGTTATGCACGCCGCGAATCCTTATATCCTTTGCCTCGATTATTCTCTCCTCAGCGCCTGACACGGCGCTTACGAGAACTCCGCCCTTCACGAAAACTCCGCCCCCCGGGCATTCCTTCCGCGAGAACGGAACGACCCTGCACATCGCTTTTTTAGCCAGAGCGGCTGATGGCGCGTCGTCCAGGTTTACCACCAGGCAATCCTTGAGCGTCTGGTTTTTGTATACCCTGGCCTTTGCCGCCGCATATTCCTTCATGTTCCGGTAGCGGTCGAGGTGGTCCTGCGTAATGTTCAGAAGCGCAGATATTTTCGGGCGGAATTTTTTAACGGTCTCCAGCTGAAAGCTCGATACCTCGGCCACTATGTAGTCCCGACCCCTGAGGAGGTCAGGCTCTTCTGTGAGGGCGTTGCCGAGGTTTCCTCCCACCGTTACCTTCATCCCCGAAGCCTTCAATATTTCGCCGACGAGGGTGGTCGTGGTGGACTTTCCGTTAGTCCCGGTTATGGCGATGAACGGCGAATCCGAATACAGATACGCAAGCTCCAGCTCTCCTATAACCGGCACATTCGCCGAAATCGCCTTCTTTATCGGCGGGACAGAAAGGGGCATGCCGGGCGAGACTACTATCATGTCCGCGCCGGAAAAAAGCTCATCCGGGTGCGCGCCCAGAACCTTCCTTACCTTAGAACTCAGCCGCAGGAGCTGTTCGCCAATCTCCGCCTCCGGCTTGAGGTCCGTAACTGTCACATCCGCGCCAAGCCGGACGAGCAGATTGGCCGCCCCCACGCCGCTTCGGGCCAGGCCCGCGACTGTTATTTTCTTGCCGCTGAAGTTCATTGCTAAGTCCTGCGTCTTCTTCCCCTTATGTGTCGTCTGTGGTGAACGCCGTATATCTTGAGCCTTTTGCCCGGCCGTATCTTAGACCTCAGGGACAGGCCGTTCAGCCTTGCCAGCTTTTTGACGCTCATGCCGTATCTGCGGGCGATGCCGGAGAGCGTGTCGCCGCGCCTTACCCTGTAAAGCCGCCTGGAGACGACCTTCCTTCCGCGATGCCTTATTCTCTCCCTGACCCTGTAAGAAGCCTTTATTATCCGCCCGGCCTCCGGCGTGTCGCCGAGCGCCAGGGTCTGGTTCCTCATGGCCAGTTCAAACCCCTTGTCCAGGAGTTTTTTGGTATCTCCCCAGAGGTCTGCGCCGTGCAGGATCGCGACTATGAGCCTGGTGTTGGAGCAGTTGGCCTCTCCGACGTAGCACTGCCTGGCCGCGAGGGTATAGCCCGTCTTGCCGGCGCCCGCGCCCTCGTAATACCAGAGCATCCTGTTATGGTTCTTCAGGAGCATCTTGTCCCTGCGGCCCATGTTGAGCGTGGCGTATTTGGTGCAGGCTATCTGCATGAAGGTCGGATTGTGCATGGCGTAGCGGAGCATAAGGGCCAGGTCGTACGGCGTGGTGTAATGGTCGCTTATCGGAAGGCCGGAGGCGTTTCTGAAATTGGTATCCACGGCCCCTATTTCATGAGCCTTCTCGGTCATGAGTTTTGCGAAAGCCGGTTCGGAGCCCGCTATGCCTTCCGCAAGCACGACGGCGCTGTCGTTGGCGCTTTTCAAAAGCAGCGAATAAAGTAGCGCCTGCACGGTCACCCTGTCACCCGGCCTCAGGTAAACCTTCGAGGCGGGCATGGAGGCCGCGTAGCGGCTCACCGTGAAGACGTCGGACATCTTCGCCCGTTCGAGGGTAAGTATCGCGGTCATTACCTTGGTGCAGGAGGCGGGCGGTAACTTCGTGTTCAGGTTCCGGGATATTATGACCTTGCCGGTATCGGCGTCCATGACGCAGACGCCCTCGGCGGTTACGGAAAATTTATCTTCCGCAAGGGCTGGCCGAAGCGAGGTTAAAAGAACGAGTGTAAAAAAAATCAGCGCCGACAATCTCTTCATGACTTCTTCCTTCTACCTGAGTTTCAGGGTGCTCAGGCCCACCAACGCAAGAATAATGCCCAGAATCCAAAACCGCGCTATCACCTTCGACTCCGCCCAGCCCATCTCCTCGAAGTGGTGATGGACTGGCGCCATCCTGAAAATCCTCTTGCCCCGGCTCTTGAACGACGCTACCTGGAAGATTACCGAGAGCGCCTCCGCGACGAATATGCCCCCTACTATCACCAGTATTATTTCGTGCTTTGTCAGCACGGCCAGCATGCCGAGCGCCCCGCCCAGGCTCAGACTTCCGACATCGCCCATGAACACCTCTGCGGGATGCGAGTTATACCACAGAAAGCCCAGGGACGCGCCCATCAGGGCCCCGCAGAAGACCGTCAGCTCTCCCGCACCCTGAATGTACAGCACCTGTAGATAATTTGCGAATATCCTGTTGCCCGTAACATACACGAGAACGGCGTTGGCGCCCGCGGCTATGCCGACAAGACCTATTGCCAGGCCGTCCAGGCCGTCGGTTAGGTTTACCGCATTGG
>JAJYGS010000114.1 GCA_021785055.1 Nitrospirota bacterium
TTCGCACGGTGTCCATAGTCCTTTCCGTGGCGGCGGTGTCCGGGACGCTCTTCTCCGCCACGCTCGTCATCTACAGCGTCCGGCGGAGCATAGCCGTCGGGGCCGGGCGGCTTGGGGCCGACGTGCTCGTCGTGCCCGCGCAGGACGAATCTAAGGCGAAGGACGCCCTTATCTCCGGCCAGCCCTCGGAATACTACATGCCGAGCAGGGTTCTTGAGGAGGTACGGCAGGTAGAGGGCGTGGAAAAGGCCACTCCGCAGGTCTTCATAAAATCATCGCCGCTTTCGTGCTGCGGCGTATCCAACGTCCTGCTTATCGGCTTCGACCCCGCTACGGACTTTTCCGTTACGCCCTGGCTTTCGGATTTCTCCGGAAAAAATTTCAATGACAACGATATAATCGCCGGGGACGAGGTCCCTACGATGACGGGCAGGACGCTCAAGTTCTACGGCCGGGAGTTCAACGTCGTGGGCACCCTCGCCCGCACCGGCATGAGATACCTCGACAACTCCGCGTTCATCACCCTTAACGCCGCATATAAAATGGCCGAGCAGTCCGGGAGCAAGGCCCTGAAGAAGGTGAACGTAACGCCGGACGAAATATCGACCGTCCTGGTGAAGGTGCAGGACGGCTACACGCCCCAGAGAGTGGCCGTGAAAATATCCTTCGCCGTGGACGGCGTCAAGGCCATCGCCTCGAGCGACGTCATATCCACGGTGAAGGACCAGCTCTCGAAACTTTTCACGTATCTGTTGACGGTCGGCGGGATTGTCTGGGTGATGGCGCTTCTGCTTATCGGCGTGGTCTTCTCGATGATTGTTAACGAGCGTCAGAGGGAGATCGGCCTCTTAAGGGCAATGGGCGCTACGAAGGGCTTCATGTTCCGCCTCCTGATAACCGAGGCGGCCATGCTGACCTCCGCGGGCGGCGTCCTTGGAGTCGCGGGCGGCGGGATTGTCGTGTACTCGTTCAAGAACCTGCTCATGAAGGAACTCAGCGTGCCGTACCTGTGGCCGACGCCCGGCCTTATAATCGCGCTTCTCGTCGGGTGCATAGTCGTCTCCACCATCACCGGCATCGCCGCCGCGCTTTACCCGGCCTCCATCTCGGCAAGGATGGAGCCTTACGAAGCCATAAGGAAAGGGGAATAGTGGAAAAGGGTGTTTTGATTAAACTTCAGAACGTTTCCAAAACATACAAGGACGGCGACCAGACGGTTCATGCCGTAAACGATGTCTCGCTGGAGGTCGGCGCGGGCGATTTTGTCAGCGTCGTCGGCCACTCCGGGAGCGGAAAAACCACTCTCCTGTCCCTTATGGGGGGTCTGACTAAGCCCCAGTCCGGCTCCGTCACCATAGGCGGGACGGAGATATGGTCCCTGCCGGACAACGATCTGTCGGCCTTCCGGAATAAGAACGTGAACTTCATATTCCAGTTCGCAAGCCTCGTCCCGACGCTCACCTGCCTTGAGAACGTGCTTCTGCCCACTGCCTTCGGGAAATCCGGCGACGGGCTTGTAGATTACGCACACACACTCATTGAGACTGTCGGATTGAAGGACAAGACGAACAGTTATCCATCCAGGCTCTCCGGCGGGCAGCAGAGAAGGGTCGCCATCGCCAGGGCGTTCATTAACTCGCCCAGGGTCATCCTCGCCGACGAGCCGACCGGCGACTTGGACGAGGCCACCGAGGCGGACATAATGGAGATATTCAGGAAAAAATGCGTCGAGGGGACGACATTTATCATCGTGACGCATAACAGTTCGCTTGCCGCAGAGGCGAAATCCCGCTACAGGATGCACGCCGGGAGGCTTGAGAGGGCTTCGTGAAAGCGCTCGCAGTCAAAAGATTAACAGCTGCGGTTCTCCTCCTCTTCGTCTCTTATATGTCGGGGATGGAAGGGACGGCGATCGTGAATGTCGGCGTAAAGAACCACGCATCGATAATATCCCTCGACGTCTGCGGCCACGGAGGACACTCGATAAACCAGGCCGGGCTTGGGCCCGCGCTTTTCCAGGACTTGAATTACCGTTACTATCCAATTTCCTTGAGTTTTCCTCCAGCCCCGGACGAGACCTCCGCCGAGGCCCATCCGGGAGAAATAGACATCCCTCCGAAGGCGTAATCTTGGGGCATCCGCCCCAAACCGTTTTAGAAATACCACTCACCAACACTTGCACCCCTATTTGCCAGTTTCAAGGGCGGGCTAAAACTTAGGGATTAGCCCGACAGGGAAGTGTTGCGCCTTGACAGGCATGTCGATGCAAATGTCAAAAGATAACGGAGGTGCTTTTATGAGCGATGATGTTGGAAGAGAGCTTTCAAGAAGGGATGTAATAATCGGCGGCGGAAAGGCGGCGGTAGCGGTGGCTGCAGGCACCGCAGTCTTATCCATGTTAGGCGGCGCAAAGACTGCCGAAGCCTACACATATGCGTCGAAATACAGGTACAAGAAGCTGAACCTACAGGAGGTTGGCGAAGTTACCTATGAAAACTACTTTAAAAGGTGGTGCACCTCGTCGGTGCTTGCCGGGCTTGTCGGAGCGCTGCGGAAAACGGAAGTCGGAGAGGATTGGAAGAATTTCCCTATCGACGCTTAC
>JAJYGS010000012.1 GCA_021785055.1 Nitrospirota bacterium
ACGGCCTATGCGGCGGCATAGAGGCCGATACGTTCAGAAAGGACTTTAGCGGGATAGACCGCACGGTGCTCGAAGGCGAGGAGGAGGGCTTCGTCAAGATTCACGTGAAAAAGGGTACGGACAAAATCCTCGGCGCGACGATCGTCGCGAGGAACGCCGGGGACATGATAGCCGAGATTGCGCTCGCCATGAAAAACGGCATCGGCCTTAAGGGAATCTCCGAGACCGTTCATCCCTACCCCACGCGCGCTGAGGCAATAAAGCGCGCCGCGGACGACTATGCGGCCTTGAAGACGTCGAGGATATAAAAAGACGAGGCCGCAATAATGAGCGCGCATGCGGCCCTGAAGAGCTGCACCGGGAGACCCGCGACAGGGTCTACGATAATGCCGCCGAAGACCGCGTAGAGCATGAAACCCGCCGCCGAGACCGCAAGACCCGTTTCAAGCCTTTTATTGCCGAGAGCCTTCATGTGGCGGGCCAGCCCCAGGAGGGCGACGCCGCTCAACAGCGCGCCAATCGTCCCGAAGCCGTTTCTGGCAATAAGCGCCTCCGCCATCACGTCCCTGACCTTGGCGGCGATGATGACGCAGATATAAGCTATCACAAGGACCGAGGGTATCAGCTGGAGTATATTCTTCTTGCCGCTCTTGTAAGTGAGGAGGTTTATCCCGAACTGGGTAAGGACGACGAACGAGACGAACATAAGGGCCGGGGACAGGTAATACAGCGCCTTCACCTCGCCGCCGCCGGAGGCATGGATTATAAACCTCACCCAGTCCGTAAGTTCCGCCGCCCCGTGCAATACTCCGAAGATCACAAGCGCATAAAACGTCTTGACGAGGGTAATCGAGGTCGCCTTTCTTATCCCGTGGAACACGACGTATGACATTACAAGAAAGCTTGTACCGTAGATAAAAAATATGTAGAAAAGCGGTTCTCTTAAAAGCGGCATAGCCCGCCACCTCCTTTTCAGGCGCAGTACATGTTAATCAGGCTCTCCAGTTCGGCCTCTATCCTTCCCGTCTCTTCCTTCGTCGCGAACACGGAAACGGCCTTCAGGATATTTTTCGCCAGAGTCTTGCAGTCGCCGATAGTAAACGAGCCTATGTCCTTGTCAAGTTTCGAGGCGCTGTTTTTCAGGATGGAACGCCCTATGATATCGCCTATGGCCCCCTTTATCAGCCCCTCAATCTGCGAGATAAACTCTTTTTCATTCCGCATTACCCACCTCGCCTTCCACGCTGAATTACCAGTTATTGTTGGTCCGCTGAAATATTTACTCATAACCGAAGCACATAGTCAAGATAAACCTGTATTCACAATTAATGCTTTCGGGAACGACGGACGTGTGGCGTCGCCGTGTCTGCCCTTTCTCTCATCATTGCCACTCCGGCCTCTCGATGAACCCCCACCCGGCACTACGTGCCACCCTCCCCCGCAGGTGGAGAGGGTAAATGTAGGGGCGCAAGTTGTTGCGCCCGGCCTCGCCTGTCATTCCGAGCGACTTCACGCCTGTCATTCCGAGCGAAGCCGAGGAATCCAAAGTTGACCGTCAAAGTCATGTATCGGGACGACAGACAAGATTCACTCCAACCGCCTCATTCGTTGGCATCCGATTGGTGAAGTTCGTTCTCAGTAGAGTCTACCGATAGCGGCGATAACTGCTTGCAAATCCTAAATTACTTCGAAAAATTTCCGAATTTTTCGCCGGTATCGAAAACGGGGCACAAAATGGCCTCTGCGGGCGGTTTTCGGGGCGAAAAAGGGGGGCGGGGAAGGGCTAAAATCCCTCGCCTGGCGCAAGGAACCTCCACCTCCCCTCGGGCAGGCTCCCAAGCCGGATTTCCCCGATTCTGACACGCTTTAGGCCCTTGACCTTCAGGCCCACCAGCTCGCACATCCTGCGTATCTGGCGCTTCTTGCCTTGCTTCAAAATGAACCGGAGCTGGTCGTTGTTCAGCCGCGTAACTATCGCTTTTTTAAGGGGAATTCCATCCAGAGACAGGCCAAAATTCAGGAGACCCAGGGCGTTTTCGGTAACCTCTCCCTCCACCCGGACGATGTATTCCTTCTCGACCTCCGAGCGCTCCCCGATGAGCTTTTTCGCCACGCGCCCGTCCTGCGTAAATACGATAAGTCCTTGAGAATCAATGTCAAGTCGGCCCGCGGGCGCGAGGTTTTTCATGTGCGTCGGCGAGAATTTTATGCCGGATTTATCCCCCTTCGCGCGGTTTGCGGCGGTAATTAAAACGGACGCCGGCTTATAGCCACGCTCCGCCTGGCCGGAGACGTAACCTATCGGTTTATTTAGGATAATGGTGGCAAGACCCGTCTGCTCGGCGGCGGCCATTCGGTCGAGAACCACCTCCGAGGACGGGTCCACCTTAATCCCAAGTTCGCTTACGGCAGAGCCGTTTACGAACACAAGTCCGCGTTCTATAAAGGAATCCGCCTCGCGCCGGGAGCATATCCCGCGCTCGGACATGAGCTTTGAAAGTCTTATTTTTTCGATACTTACTTCACCCCCAGAAGCTCTACCTCGAACTTCAGAGTCGCATTCGGCGGGATTACTCCGCCCGCGCCCCGCTCTCCGTAACCCAGGCTCGGCGGGATTACAAGCATCCGCGTCCCCCCGACTTTCATGCCGGCGACGCCCTCGTCCCAGCCCTGTATCACCTGGCCCGCGCCGAGCTGGAAGGTGAAGGGTTCGTTTCTGTCCTTGCTGGAATCGAACTTCTTGCCGTTCATAAGCCACCCGGTATACTGCACCGTGACCGTCTCTCCCGCCTTCGCAACCGCGCCCGTGCCCACCTTTACGTCATTGATAATTAACCCGTCCTTCATCTTTTTCCCCTTTGCGCATGCCGTCATTGGAATCACCACGACCAGTATGGCCGCGGCCACAACCGACAAAAGTTTTTTCATCCCGTCTCCTCTCTCCTTAAGTGTTATTTGCAACCTTGAGGCCCCATAGAGTTTAGTTAATTCCCGGCGGCAAGTCAATTAATTCTTGACACGGCGGGGCAAATGGTGCTACGTTTTTTTAAAAAAGTATCACTGGCTTTTAAGGACGAAATCCCATGCACATCCCTGACGGATACTTATCTCCACAGACGTTCGTGCCGATGTATGCCGTATCGGCGGGTTTCTGGACGGTGGGCCTGCGCAAGCTTAAGGCGCAGCTTACCGTGAAACAGGTGCCGTATCTTTCCATGGCCGCCGCGTTTTCATTCCTCATAATGATGTTCAACATACCCATCCCCGGCGGCACGTCCGGGCACGCCGTCGGAGGCGGGATTATCGCCATACTCCTTGGGCCGTGGACTGCCGTGATAGCCGTATCCGTCGTCCTGATGATACAGGCGCTGGTCTTCGGGGACGGCGGGATAACCGCCTACGGCGCAAACTGCTTCAACATGGCCATCGTCGCGCCGTTTGTAACGTGGTTCATATTCCGGGCCGTAGCCGGAAAGAGGAAGAGAGGTTTCAGGCTTTTGGCCGGGGCGTTTCTGTCCGGCTGGCTGGGGCTTTCCGCCGCCGCCGCCTGCGCGGGAGTGGAGTTCGGCATCCAGCCGATTATCGCGCACGGGCCGGGCGGCGCGCCTCTGTACTCCCCATACCCGCTCTCCATTGCCCTGCCTGCGATGTTCTTCGGGCACCTGCTTGTGTTCGGCCCCTTTGAAGGCGTCGTAACGATGCTCCTTGTCAAGTATTTCTATGCCACGGACGCCGAATTTGCGGCTGGCGCGCAGACTGCGGGCAAAAGGCGCTGGAAGCTCTGGCTTGCCCTCGCCGCCGTTGCGGCGCTTACACCGCTCGGAATCATAATCCCGGCGAAGCTGCAAGGCGGCGATGCGTGGGGCGAGTGGGGGGCGGAGGCGCTAAAAAAGATGCTCGGATATGTCCCGGCGGGATTTCGGGGGCTTCATAACCTCTGGAACCCGCCGATACCCAATTACGGCGCGGGGGCGGCCTCCTCCGACACGGGCGGGTATCTCGCCTCCGGGTTCACGGGCGCGGTGCTGGCGGTAGGGTTGATATACCTGCTTTCAAAGTTTCTGAAAAAGGGGCATAAGGCGTCCCGGATGTCGTACCTCGACAAGGGCCTTTCGCACATAGCGAAACTGACTAAGAACTCCTACGTGCAGTGGGAGCTCTCGTCCCGGAAAGGTTTTCTACAGGAGCTCGACGCGCGGGTGAAGGTGATTTTTACCCTTCTGATGCTCGTTGCGGTAAACGTCAGGAAAGACCTGCCGACGGAGCTGATTATCGCGGCGTTCATTTTTGTCCTCGCCCTGGCGTCGAAGGCCGGCCTTAAGCTCATATACGCGAGGGTCGCGTTCATCGGGTTCTTCTTCGGCTTCCTCGTCGCCCTGCCGTCCGCGCTTAACATAATCACGCCCGGAAGACCGATATTGACACTCATCACCCTCCAGAAGGCTCACTCGTTTTTGACATACAGCATACCGAAGGAAATCGGGATTACGTCCGGCGGTCTCTTCGGCGTGGCGATGCTCACGATGCGCGTGGCGAACTCCGTGTCGCTTGCGATGCTCGTCCTGTTTACCACGCCCTTTACGGAGATAATGCGCGCGATGAAGACCTTCCGCGTGCCGGACTCCGTCCTTGCGGTCGTGAACCTCACTTATAAATATATTTTTATATTCGCCAAGACGGTGGAGGACATGCACCTGGCGAAGATAAGCAGGACGGCGGGGACGGTGGACGGCTCGGAGGCCAGGCGCTGGGCGGCGGGCCGGATGGGGATTATTTTCAAGAAGACCCAGACCCGCTGCGACGAGATATTCAAGGCCATGCTCTCAAGGGGATTCACCGGCGAGATAAGGCTCCGGGGCCGGGGGGCCATGAAAAAGTCCGACTGGGCGGCGCTTTTCGCGGCATGCGCGGCGGGAATAATTTTGATTGTCGTTTAGAGGAGACAAATGGAGATCGCGGTAAAAGCGGAGAACGTAACCTACAGCTACTACGGCAGGATAAACGCACTCTCCGGCATAAACATGGAAATCGGACGCGGAGAGCGGCTGGCGATAATAGGCTCCAACGGCAGCGGAAAATCCACGCTCCTCCAGGTCATGGACGGCCTGATAAGGCCGGATGCGGGGAAGCTTTTCTATATGGGCCGCGAGGTCAGCCAGGAGACTCTCAAGGAACGCGAGTTTCAGAGGTTCTTCCGGGGCGGGATGGGATATGTCTTCCAGGACTCGGACGTCCAGCTCTTCTGCCCCACTGTGACAGACGAGATGGTATTCGGCCCGATGCAGCTCGGTCTTACCGATGAAGAGTCTCTCTCGCGGGCGCACCGGGTGATGGCGGATCTCGGCATCGAGGGGCTTGGCGACAGGCCGTCGTACATGCTCTCCGGCGGCGAGAAGAAGCGCGTGGCAATCGGCTCCGTGCTGGTGATGGAGCCGGAGGTGCTGCTGCTCGACGAGCCGACGAACGGGCTGGATCCGAAGTCCCAGATGTTCCTGATAGAGCTGATGTTCCGGCTTAACGAGGCCGGCAAGACCATCGTCGTGGCGACGCACGACCTGGCCCTTGTGGACGAGCTGAACGGAACGGTCGCCGTGCTCTCAGAGGAACATAAAATCGAGAAAATCGGCCCGGCGGACGCAGTCCTATCAGACCAGGAACTACTGCTGAAGGTGAACCTCGTGCATGAGCACGTCCATGCGCACGGCGACACCACGCATCGGCACGTCCATTCCCACTATCAGTTCCACAGGCATTAAGCGGTTTAAAAAATCCGTTCCGGGTGGTATCATACTTACATACTTTAAGGAGGCAAAGTGTCTAAGGTCTATTTCACTACCGCGCGGGGCACGCGCTGGGACTACCGCTTTAGCGTCCTTGGGCGCTTCGAGCGGATGCTGTCCGAGTGCGGGCTTATGAACTTCGAGAAGGGCGAGTACGTGGCCGTCAAGACCCATTTCGGCTCCGAAGGCGCGCACAGGATAGTCAGGCCTTCGTTTCTGCGGAAGGTGACGGACGCCGTGAAGAAGGCGGGCGGAAAACCCTTCGTCACGGACACCGTGCGGATAATGGGAGTCGATTACCTTGAGGTGGCAAGCCAGAACGGCATAAACCACCTCTCCGTGGGCGCGCCGGTGATAATCGCGGACGGCCCGTTCGGCAAGGACAGCCTCCTCGTGCCAGCGCCCGGCGAGGTCGTCGGAGAGATTGCCGTGGCCTCCGCCATACACGACTGCCCCGCCATGGTCGTCTGTTCGCACATCAAGGGACATATCCAGGCGGGCTATGCCGGGGCGATAAAGAACCTGGCGATGGGCGGGGTCTCGGCGGCGCACAGGGAAGGCGGCTGGAAGAAGGGGCGCGGGCACATGCACTGCCATGGCGAGGTGCCCCTTTCGTGGGACGCGGAGGTCTGCACATACTGTCTTCAGTGCGAGAACGTCTGCCCGAAAGGGGCCATAAAATTCATCGACGAAAAACTCGTGCAGGATAAAACGCTCTGCTGGTTCTGCGGAAGGTGCGCCAGGGTGTGTCCTTCCGGCGGGCTAACATTGCCGGTAGACAACGATACCTTCCAGAAGTCGCTTGCCGAAAGCGCCGGGGCCGTGCTCTCGACGTTCACGCCCGGCAAGGTAATCTACATCAATTTCATGTTCGAGATACAGCCGGAGTGCGACTGCATGCCCTCCTGCGACACGCCGATGCTACAGGACGTGGGGATACTGGTTTCCGACGACATGGTCGCCATCGAGCAGGCGACTGTGGACATGCTGAGAAAGGGAAGCCCGCTGCCAGGCTCCGTGGCCGAGGAGAGGGAGTGCAAGCCCGGCGACGACGTGCTTTCGATGGTGAATCCGCGAAACTACATGCTGTGCATCGAGCACGCCCGGAGGCTTGGGCTGGGGAGCCGGGAATACGAGATAGTTGAGGTAAGTTAGCCTACGCCCCCTTCACCGTCCGGAGCATGTTGTATACGAAAAGGATTATCGAGACATACATCAGCGTGCCGAAGACAAGCAGGATTCCGTTTCCGCCCGGCACGGCAAAGCCCCTGATGAGCCAGCCCGCCGTCATCCCGAACATGCCCGCAGAGGCGAGCCAGAACTGCACCGTCATCATCTTCCGGCTGAATATGGGCCGGCCTGAGAACCGGGGCAGGATGTGATAGCCCACGCCGAAAATCATCATGGACATCCAGCCGACGAGGTTCATGTGCACGTGCAGGGAAATCCTGTCCTGGCTTGCCGCGTCCGGGAAGAACAGGAAAATCACTCCGAGCAGCGTGCCAAGCAGGAAATAGGTTACGCTCTGGCGTATAAACCACACGACTTCCTTGTCCATTTTGAACCTCCGCAGAAGGGGATACGGCATCAATATCGAAACTGCATCAGTCTCGCTCCGATGCAGTTTCGATTTTATTTAATGCGCCCCGTGGATGAACATCGGCAGGCACCTCGCGCACACCCAGACAGCCTTCCCGTCCTGCTCGCACGAAATCAGAAGCCTCTCCCTGCTGTCCGTCCCGCAGCTTATGCAGACATGTTTTGCGTCGGCCATGACAAAAACCTCCATTTAGCGTTAATGTATAAAGTTTACCATTCTCCCCGGCGCAAGGCCATGATTTTTGCCCGCTTCGACGGATGATATTTGTCAGCACCCGGAGGCGAGTTCTTCGAGGGCGGCGGCGCTTAAGCCCTCCGCGAGGATTGTCTTGGAGCGGGAGGACTGGCCGCGTATTATGGATATTTTCGTTTTCGGGATGTCCAATTTCCCGGAGAGGAATTTTATCAGCATCTCGTTCCCGGCGCCTTCGACCGGGGGCGCCGTCAGCTTTATCTTCAGCATACCCTCGGACACCCCTGCGACCTGGTTCTTCGACGAGCGGGGCAGCACCTTTACCTGAAAGATTATCCCGCCGCGTTCTTCCCTGACGTTTAGCAAGGGCATGTCGTTTCCGCCTATTCCCGGCCTTCCTGCTTCTCTTCGTAGTTCAGCATCTTCAGGTGGTCTTCTATGACGCCTTTTATCTTCAGGGCGAAGCGTTCCTTGACGCGGTTCAGTTCCGCTATTTCCTGCTCTATCTTCGCAAGCTCCCGGCGGGATTTCCGCATCATCTCCTCCGCGTCGATCTCGGCCTGCTTCAGCCGAAGCGCCGTCTCCTTCTCGGCGGAAAGACGCATCTCCTCCGACATTTTCTGCGCCGCCATCAAGGTATCCCGGAGGTTCTTCTCGGTTTCCCTGAACTCGGAGAGCGCCGCCTGCATCGTTTTGTTTTCCTCCCGGAGCTGGTCGTTCTCGCGCATCAGAACCTCCATCTCAGAGGTGACCTCTTCGAGGAAAGAGTCCACCTCGTTCATGTCGAAACCGCGGAACTTAAGGGAGAACTGCTTCTGCTTTATATCAAGCGGCGTAATGTTCATCTCTCCTCCATCAGTGCATTCTCATGGCAAGGTCGTTAAGCGAGGCAATCACGAAATACTTGATAAAATAAATTATCGCTATCACGATGAGCGGCGAGAAATCTATGCCGGTCATGGGCAGCTTTCTGCGGATGGGCCTCAGGACCGGCTCCGTCGCGGCATATAAAAACCGGACGATGGGGTTGTACGGGTCGGGGTTTACCCATGAGATGAGCGCGGCGATAATCACCACCCACATGTAAAAGGTCAGAATGATGTCCAGCACTACTGCGATTGCGTGAAGAAGATTCCCGATGATAAACATTCGATCTCCCCTTAATTCAGATTCTTCGCTTTACTCAGAATGACAACCTTTACTTTAATCCCTCTACCTCCGGGAGAGGGGCAGGGGGTGAGGGCGCTACTATTTCCCCAGTTCCCGGGAGCGTTTCGTCGCCGCCTCGACCGCCGCGTAAAGCGCCGCCCGAAGCCCCTTTTCCTCAAGCGCCTGAAGTCCCGCGATGGTCGTTCCGCCGGGCGAGGTAACCATGTCCTTGAGCTTCGAGAGCGGCTCCTTCGTCTGCATCGCCATGATGGCGGAGCCTGCGAGCGTCTGCGCGGCAAGAGTAAAGGAGTGCTCCCTGGAAAGACCCATCCGCACCCCGGCGTCGGAGAGCGCCTCAAGCATAATGAAAACGTACGCAGGCCCGCTGCCGGACAGCCCGGTAACTGCGTCCATCAGCTTTTCGTCCGGGACGGTCACGACGGCCCTGCATATACCGGACAGAAGCTTCGTCGCCGTCTCCATATCACCCGGCTTTGCGTTCGGCCCGGCGAAAGCCGCCGCCGCGCCTTCCTGCACCAGCGCGGGCGTATTCGGCATCACCCGTATCACGCGCGCCTTCTTCCCCAGGCCCTTCTCAATCTTCGCGACGCTTACCCCCGCCGCGATGGAAATTATCATCTGCCTTGAGGTAAATGCCCCGGATATTTCGGATAATACGCCCTCTACGTCCTTCGGCTTCACGGCCAGGATTATCACGTCTCTGCCCTTAACCGCCTTTAAATTATCCTCTGCCGCGCCCACGTCATAATGTTTCTTCATGTGCAGGAGCCGGCCTTGCGAGGAATCCGAGACGGTAATATCTCCTTTCGGCACAAGGCCGGATACGACAAGGCCCCTGACCATCGCCTCCGCCATGTTCCCCGCCCCTATGAATGCGATTTTATTATTCATTCTCCCCTTTCATCCCCTCGCCCCGAAGATTGCCGTCCCGACGCGGACGAGCGTCGCGCCTTCCTCGGCGGCGACCTCGAAATCCTGGGACATGCCCATGGAAAGCTCAGTCATCTCGAACCCCTCCAACGCCAGTTCCGCGGCAAGGCGGTTCATCTCCTTGAAATACGGCCTGGATTTCTCCGGGTCGTCCGCCGCGGGCGGGACGCACATAAGCCCCGTAATATTAAGGTTCTCAAGACCCGACGCCTCCTTCATAAACCCCGCCGCATCCTCCGGACGGATTCCGTGCTTCGTCTCCTCGGAGGCAATGTTTATCTCAAGGAGCGCATTCTGGACGATGCCTTTCTTTTTCGCCTGCCGGTCGATCTCGCGCGCAAGCTCAGGGGATTCAAGCGAATGTATAAGGCTAAAGTTCCCGACCGCCAGCCGCGCCTTGTTTTTCTGAAGCGGCCCTATCAGGTGCCATGCCGGTAGACCGGCCTCGGACAGATGCCCCGGCTTTAAAGTCTCCAGGCCCCGCATCTTGTCAAGCGCCTCCTGCACCCTGTTTTCGCCAAGTATTTTCGCCCCGGCCTCCACCGCCTCCACGACAAACTCGACCGGCACGGTCTTTGTCACGGCTACGAGCCGGACCGAGGCCGGATCCCTTCCGGCGCGCATGGCTGCGGCGTAAATCCTCGCCTTAATCGAGCGCAGTCTTTCCGCTACCAAGCTCATGTACCCTTAAAAATCTGGAGGTTAAGTATCCAACCGACGTGAAGAAGCTCCCTTGCCGCGCTGTTTTTTTCCTTTTCATGCTAAAGAAGGACGGCCAGGGCCATCATCCTGCCGGCCCGCCCGCCGCTTCTCCTGTGGGAGTAGAACTTTTCGGGATTGCATGCGGTGCATGCACCGAAGACGTTTATCCTGTCCGGCCTCATGCCGGCGCTCTCGAGTATCCTGCGATTGGCCTTCCAGAGGTCCAAATACCAATGCCCCGGACGCGGACTCGTAATAAATTGCGCCGCCATGCCCGGCATGGACCCGTTAAGCGGCTCAAGCACCTTCGAGTCTATTTCATAGCAGCACGGGCCGATGGACGGCCCGATGGATGCGAGCAGGTTTTCCGGCCTTGAGCCGAAGTGGTTCCCCATCTCCAAGACCGCCTTCCCGGCTATACCCTTGACCGTCCCGGCCCAACCCGCATGCACCGCCGCAACCGCCGCTTTTTTCGGGTCGTATAGCAGAATGGGCACGCAGTCCGCGGTAAGCACGCCTATCGGGAGGCCCTGGATGGCCGTCATGATCGCGTCATAACCTTCTCCGGGTCTTGGGGCGTCAGGCCCCCGCAGGACGTATATGCCGTCCCCGTGAATCTGCGGGACAGTCTTTATTTCCGCGCCCGGCATACCGAGCGCGGAGGTTAGAAGCTCGCGGTTTTTCCTGACGTTTCCGGGGTTGTCTCCGGAGCCTGAGCCCATGTTCAGGGAGTCGAAGGGATGAGGGCTTACGCCGCCTTTGCGGGTGGTGAATATCCCCCGCGCGCCTTCCCACCCGGAGACCTCGTAGAAACCCGCGCCGTATGCTTCGTTGAATACAAAGGGCATCGCTACCTGCAATCTGTTAAAGCGGGATTAAAGCTCTGAAATTTTAACACCTTGCGGGTTGGACTGTCAACATTCCAATACACAAAAACCCATCCCCGTTTTGGGAGATGGGTTTTATCGGTATGATTTAAATGTAGATTCCTCGACTCCCCTCGGAATGCCGGATGCAGTTAACTTGCCCCCTCGAGGGTGATTACGTATTTGTCCGTAACGAACGAGGGCGTCTTGTGCCTCTGGAAGATAAATCCGTCGAATGCTGTCTTTCCGTCCTTGGTTATGACCGCCCGCACCGCAGGATCTTCAGGCTCGACGCCTTTCGACGTGACGACGTTGCCGCGGAATATCCATTGCGGCAGGTATGCCGTAACCTTTATGCTGTATGGCGAATCCGGCACTTTCGCGCCGCCGCCTATCCTGACCGTGAATTCCTTTGCCGCCTTCGTGATGCGGTTCCCGACGGCCATAGTTACGGTATGGTATTTCGCCTTTACGGCGTCCGGCACTATGATTTTCTGGCCCTTCGGGATCGGGGCCGGATGGGGAGGCACGCTGCTCGTCCCGGCGAAGGTGGAGAGCAGCATCGCCTTTTCCTTCTCAAGCGCCTGTTCTTTGTTATTTTTGCCGCACGAAGAAAAAACGACCGCCGCCGCTATAAAAGGCAAGAGGTATTTTATCCTGTGCGTCTTCATTTCGGGAGACCTTCCTTCAATGTAATCGCATACTTAGGATGCATGAACGCATGGGTGGTGGGGAAGCGTGCGAATAGCCAGCCGTGGAACACCACGCTTCCGCCTTCCGAGACCTCCACCTGCGCCGCCGGGTTGTTCGGCTCGTTGGACAGGGAGGTAATCTTTGAACCCTGCATTACGAACGCGGGGAAGAAGTTGGTAACGAGGATGCTTAAGTCCGAATCCGGGATATTGAATTTTTTGCCTATATCAACCGTAACGTCTTTTGTCTGCTTCTTGTCCTTGTTCTCAACGGACAAAACGACCGCCTTCCATTTTCCCTTTACGGCGTCAGGCACCTCCACCACCGGTTTGCCCATCGGCGGTATCGCCTGGGCGGCCTGAGGATTCTGCTGCTGATTCTGAGTGTTCTTTTCTCCCCCGCATGCGGTGAAAATCGCGGCGGAAAGCATTACCATCGACAGGAAAACAATCTTTTTCATTCCCTTATCCTCCCCAAAAATCGAAACAAGTGCTGTTAAGGATAATACCGAATTAAGCGAAAAGCAAGTAAAAAAGGCATCCGGATAGGGATGCCTTTTTGTTAAAACCGATGTGGTTTCAAGCTTATTTTATCTTTTTGTATTGGTAGTTCTCGCCCATGAAGGAGACGGAGATGATACCGGTGCCCGGGTCGAGCTTTACCGTGACGACAATCGGCCCCATGGGAACAAGCAGGGTGTTTGCGTCTTTCTTCTGCGCGGCAGTCTTGCCCTGGCTGCCCTCGTAGAAATACTGGCCGCCTTCTTTCGTTATCTTTATGGTCTTGGAAGGCTCCGAGACCATCCCCCAGGTGCCTACCAGCG